>NZ_JASATC010000011.1:0-140351 GCF_038440135.1 Pseudomonas sp. OTU5201
TAGCCAATTCATTCGCCAAGGACCGCGCAGCAGTCCCGTAGGTTGGTGCTGAGCCTGCGAAGCCCAACGATCCAGTGCAAGCCGCGTATTGTTGGGCCTCGCTTCGCTCGGCACCAACCTACGTCGCTATGCTTCAAACCTGGCTTTGCTCGCCGCTGAACACCAGCGTTACCCGGCAACGCCGGCAGTAGTAGCGGCGGCCGCGTGCGACCAGGGCGTGGCGCTGAGCCGAGAAGGGGTGACCGTCGGGACAGGCGCAGCGGTAGAGGTAGCGTGTCACCCGCCGCCGTTTCACCTCGTAGGTGTGGCAGCGATTGGGCGGCAGTTCGTAGACCCCGCGCATGATCAGCTGCCACTCCTCGCCATGGGGCTGGATACGTGGGCCGAACAACTGGTGGGCCACCAGGTGCGCGACTTCGTGCGCCACCGTTTGGCGCAGGAAGTCTTCCTGGTTTTCGCGGTAGAGCTGCGGGTTGAAACGCAGCTTGTTCTCGTCCAGATGGGCGACGCCGGCCTTTTGCCCGCGTAGCTTGAAACTCACTTCGGGGCGGGGGAACCGGCATTTGAAAAAGGCTTCGGCCTGTTGATAGCAGGCCTCGACGCGGGCAAGTAGCTGCTCGGGCATAGGGCACTCCGTTGGCGCGGAATTATGCCGCAAAGCGGTTGCTGCCCAAAGCTGGTGACGCCGAGCGGTCATTCTCGGCCAAAAGAAAAGGCCGCCCGCAGGCGGCCTTCTGGTCAGCGAAAGTTTTCAGCTGGTATACACCGGCCCCAGGCCGAAGCCCCAGAGGATCACGGCGGAGGCAATCATCGCCACCAGCACCACCAGGCCCACTGCCAGCACCGAGCTGGAGAAAAGGAAGCCTTCGTCCTTCGGAATGTTCATGAAAGTCGGTATGCCCACATAAAGCAGGTAGACCGTGTAGCAGATGGCTAATGTGCCTACCGTTGCGCCGAACCAGAGGTGCGGGTAGAGCGCCGCGAGACCGCCGATGAACAGGGGGGTCGCGCAGTAAGCGGCAAACACGATGCACTCGGTAACGCTCGGATTGGCGTCGTAGGTGCGCGCCATCCAGTGGATGAATCCGCCCATCACTGCCACCCCCGCGAGCATCGCCAAGTAGGACATGATGGACATTTGCAGGGCGCTGGCCTGGGTGAGCATCACGGGATCGCCCTTGCCCAGTACCCAGCCGACCTGGGTGGTGCCGATATAGGCAGAAATCACGGGAATTGCAGCAAGGATCAGGACGTGGGTGAGGTACATGTGGCTGACGCTTTCCTCTTCGCCACGGATCTCTTGCCACTCTTGATCGGGATGGGTGAAGAGCCCCCAAACGTGGTGGATCATGCTGAACACCTCCTCATTATTATGAGGTCGCCCCCCAGACAAGCGCCGGGGGTGCGTAGCCAGCGCCACCCGGTGCCCGGCCGACCTATGCGACCTTATGTCGCAGTATAGGCAGGCTGATCGGCGTCGCCTTAGAGCGAATCGAAGATTCAGCCTCAACTGTAATAGCGTTGAAGTATTTCCATGGCCTTGTTGATCGATTGCAGGCGCGACGTGCTGCCACCGCGATCAGGGTGGTGCTGGCTCACCAGTTGCCGGTAGCGCTGCTTGATCACGGCCAGGCTGAGCGGCTGACTGCCGTTGTGCAGGCCGAACAATTCCAGCGCCGCGAGCTTTTCCTCGCTGCCCTGCATGCGGGTCCAGAAACTGGCCAGCAGGCGTTCCACGTCTTCTTCGGTCGTGCTCCGCAGGTTCTTCAGGTCCAGGTAATAGTCGCGCAGCGGGTCCAGTTCGCTGAGGGCGGAAGCGGTGCCGGGCTCATATGGCAGCAACTGCACGCACAAAGGGCTGATGGCAAGCTGCGCCTGGCCTGCAGCGTTGAGGTGGTCGCGCAGTCGGTAGAGGGCGTTGAAGACCAGGAAGTGGGTGCGGAACAGCACCAGCCTGTCGGTGAGTTCCAGATGGGGAATGTGGGTGGAGTGGTGGGCCTTGAGTGCCTGGATCAGCTGATACTCGCTCAGGCCCTCGGGCGCCCCGCGCAATAGTTCGTGGAGCTGATCGCTCAGGTCTTGGTTGGGGTCGAGGTCGTGGCTCATCGGCGGGAGCCTAGCACAGGCTGATAATGGGGCTGGGGCCGCGCGCGCTTTGTGCGTAAAATAGCCAGCTTTTCGCATCTCCCCCGGATTTCAGAGCACCATGGGCACCCTTTCGGTCAACCAGAACAAACTGCAGAAACGCATCCGCCGCCTGGCCGGCGAAGCCATCGCCGACTTCAACATGATCGAGGATGGCGACAAGGTCATGGTCTGCCTGTCCGGCGGCAAGGTATAAGCAACAAATTATTTGTAAAGCCTATATACGTGTAGGCATTGTCTGTAAGCCCCGCCTTTCGTCACTCTTACCTCCCTCTCGTTTGACAAAGCCCGTTTGGGGGCTAGTTTGTAACTGAATTGGTTATTGGACTAGCTATTTTGTCAATCATGAAAGTCAAACGATACCAATACAATTCGTTGTCCTTCGTCTCGATCGTGGACGAAATGGACTGCCCTATCGATCCGTATGTTTCCTGCTATCTCAATGGTCACTTGTCCGCTAAGGCGGTCAATACGAGATTCAGGTACGCAAATGAATTGTTGTTCGTGCTGCAGTATTTTTTGGAAAAGAATATTTACTTGCCCACCCGGGTTGCAGCGGGACAGTTCATCTCGCAGAAGGAGTACATGCAGTTCTATGACAAATGCTGCTTGAGTAAGGGTTCTACTGATGAGGCTTTAAAATTTAAGTTTATAGCGATAACTGACAAAAGCCTCAGAAATATTGTTGTTGCCAACCAGAAA
This sequence comes from Pseudomonas sp. OTU5201, assembly GCF_038440135.1. Classification (NCBI taxonomy): domain Bacteria; kingdom Pseudomonadati; phylum Pseudomonadota; class Gammaproteobacteria; order Pseudomonadales; family Pseudomonadaceae; genus Pseudomonas; species Pseudomonas sp. OTU5201. Next base: position 2,848 of record NZ_JASATC010000011.1, read on the forward strand.
GGCATGGCAAAGGTAGCTAACGAAACCTTGCAAGGTCGCATCAGGCGGCTGCGGTTGTTTCTTTTATGGCTATTCGACAAGTTTCATGAAGAGCAGGATGTTGACAATAAAACCAGTAAAAAATTTAAAAAGCTGATCTCAAAAATTAAGTTAGATGAAGATGCCCTTGGCAAGAATGGGAGTCAACAAGTCGGCGATCCTGAGAAGTCGGTGATTCCGGATGACGTTTTCGTAAAATTGTTGGAGATGGTTATGCCGTCATCTCCTAATAATCCCTTCAAAAGATCCAGGGTAAGAAATTATTTGATCGTAAATTTGCTTATTCAAGGTGGTATCAGAAGAGGCGCTTTAGCAAAGCTGAAGATTTCAGATTTTTTATTCTATGGTACTTACGATCAGTTAGCTATCTATCGGTCTGGAAATGATCCAACAGATCCGCGTGCTGAAAAACCTGATCAAAAGACAAAAGCACACTTGGCCACGGTGAATCCAGATTTATTGGAGAAGGCTAAGTTCTATATTGACCACATTCGTGCTGTTTTTCCTCGTGCGCAATTTCATGACTTCGTATTTGTCAGCGAAAATGACTCTAAAGGCACTGTGGGTCAACCTCTTTCCTTGAAAGCAATTAATGCCCTTTTTCAAAAGCTTTCCAAAGCGCTGGGCTTTCATCTTCATCCCCATGTCCTGCGACATAAATGGAATGAAATATTTGATGAAAAGGGAGAGTTGAGTGGCACCAGTCCAGATTTACTTAAAGATGCTAGAAGATATGCGATGGGTTGGTCGCATAATTCTAAAATGGACGAAATTTATAATGAAAAACGACTCGCTCTGAAGGCAAGGGAGATATCAAGAGCGCATCAACTTAGAGTGGATCAGCAAAAATGAACCGAAATAAAAAACGGAAAGTAGTCCCCTCTGAACAAAAAGAAGGATCATTTATTACAGCTAAGTCTGGCTTGACCGTGAATACCGCAGATGATCTGTGGGTAATACTTCCGTATAAGGGAAAAGGATGGGGGCTGTGCGTTGACTGGGTACGTTCCACGAATATATCAAGTGATGATCGAGAATTAATGTTTGACGTAATTATTTATTACGTTCGAACAATGGCAGCAAGCACGGCATCAGGCATAGTCACCAATGTAAAACCATTTATGATGAGTGGTATTCCATCGTTAGTCACACTTAAAACGATGTGGAGTGGGCTGCAAACAAATAACAAGAAAGGCCTCAATCAATTCTTTGGGACGCTATCCAGGCAAGGGAATACACGATTTGATGAGTATCATAAATTTACAAGCTCGCATTTAGATAAGAAGAAAGTTAATACGCTTGATCCAGCTGGCGGGGCGCTGAGCGATATTGAGCTTGATTCATTAGCTAAGCAGATAAATAGCAATATACAGGATTTTGATTGGATGGTAGATCCACTGCTTCTATTTTTTCAGTCACCCAGGCTCTATAGTCGTCTAAGAAATTTAGTCACAAACAAACTATTGCTATCTATTGTGAGGAGGCCCATTCAGGTCGCTGCCTTGAAATGGTCTGATCTGATCCCGTCGGGTGCAAGTTTTAACGATGCAAACATTCGCGCTGCAGACGAAATTGGGACAGTGGGCGGGCAGACATTACAGCTTAGAGTGTTCATCGCTAAGTCAAAGGGTGTGAAATCCTCAAGAGACTGTCCTGAGCGCTATCCAATACATCTTTCCGAATATATCTCTAAGGTTCTCATTGACTATAAAAAATTAGTCTTTAGAGGGCTCGTGCTGCTCATGAAGTCGGCTGATATTGAAGTTAATGAAGTTGAGCTATTGAGCTTGATGCGTAATATTCCTATGTTTCCAGATGTCTCTTTTTTTGAGGCGCGATTTGATTCATTAGATCTGTTCAAGGCACTGTTTGCGCCAACTTCTACTTCTTTCCATATGTCGGAGGGGGCAATTACAAATGCAATGAGGTGGGTTCATGTCGCTTCTGATCGAACCGCCGACTGCATGGCTACTTCAAATAGGATTCGTCATACCGTATTAACACGCGGCGCTCAAGATGGTCTGCCCGCCGTTCAATTGGCCAAAATTACCGGTGTTACTGTGCCTGCTGCAAGGCACTATGTAGATTTGGATTACATATCCCGACGGCAGATTGACTCAAAGTATATCGGCAATGAGTTTCTGAAAAAGGCTTTTAGCAGTACCTTAACTGTCGTTCCGGAAAGCGATGAGGTCATCGTCGACAATAAGTTTAATCCAGTTGGGGGGGCACGCAACCGGCGTACCTGCGCTACTTGTTCAACGGTGTTGGGGAGGCCATTGGGGTGCTATGGGTGCCCAAACTTTCGTCCGATACTTGAAGCCGATCACCGATCGGTATTGGCAGGCGCGGAGGACAAGCTTGCGGTAAACCGTAACTCCTTAATCAATCCTCTTTTCGTCCGCAGTATTGAAAAATTGGAGAGGCAGATCACTTGGGTGAAGCTGACTATTGCGGTTTGCGATGAAGAACTCGCTAGGCAGCGCGCTATCGATGCTTAATAAATACTTGGATCGATTAGAACTGCTCGTCGGCGAATATCGAAAAGCCGAGTTAGAACAGTTTGAAGGGCCTGGCGGTAAGAAGGCGGATTTTGATGATCTGATTTGGTTCCACATTGACCCCAATACTGGGCGCCGAACTAGATACCTGTGCGGTGTGCATGGGCGTAAGGGTAAAGGCAGCGCCGGCAACCGGCCCATTGACGCCCTTCCTTACCCCTATAATTACCTGATAAAGGTGTGGATCATAGAAACAACAAACGCACCATTTTCCGCCAACGAGAAACAATCCCGGACGTCGATGGCTAGGAAATTGTTGTCACTCATGGATGGTGATCTCTATGACCAATCAGAATCCACAATCCACAGCCTTAATTTGGGGGAAAGTTCAACTGACCGCTTACGGCCGTTTCTCGCGTTCTGCGTAGAAAAGGGGGTGATGCGAAAGGTCCACCTAAAGAGCAACGACAACCGAGACAGGACGGGGCATGCTGCGTTTGACAACAAGCTGGAAAAACTTCCAGATATCCAAGCAGTGCTTGCTATAGCTGACATCTTCTCTAGTGTGTTTGAGTATGTGGATGAACATGGCTCGCTGAGCCCTGGTGAAGAGATAATAATCCATGATGCCTTAGTTGTGACTTTTGCAACGCTGTCTCTGGCATCGCCTAATCGGACTTCTGCGGAAATACCAGTTCTTCCTAAGCAACGACTACATTCTTACTCTGAAAGCAATGGAGAACCAGTTTATTATCTCGACTGGATTGGAAGCAAAGGATACGGGAACAACAAAAATCATGTACTTGCGGTGCTGGCTGAGCCGCTCAAGAAAGCCATGAATTTCTTCTACGAGGCATGCGAACCGGCAAGAATTCTATGTCGATTTTACGAGAACCCGAACCAGAGCTTAAAAGCGTTGCTTGGTGGATACAAGTTGGCGCCGGAACTAAAGAAACATTTACATTTAACCCAGCAGCCTAACCTCTTCACATTGGGTTATGCATTAGGGTTCTATGGTGTTAATGATTGTGTTCCTGTTCTTAAGGAGGGTGCTGATCTGTCTTCCGCCTATTTTAGTCAAAGAGGTCGTTTTTTTGACAAGAAGCCGATTTATTCGTTGCGGCCTCAGGATCAGTTATCCGTATCGCAAACTGGGAGTTCAACTTTATCGGGATTACCCTACTTATTCGGGTACGCCAATATACCAAAAGTATTTACCGATAAATTTGCTGTTTCAGTCGGAGAAGTACAGGAGTGGTGGATTTATTTTTATAAAAAATCCATTCTGCCGGAATTTCCGCTCTCATTTTCAAGTGGAGAGTCAAGTATTAGACTAAAGGACGCAATGTTCTGTTTCTTGGGGAGTTGGCTTTATAGCGGTGTCAGAAGTGGGGGGAAAGCATTTCAAAGGTCAAATTATGCGGTGGTGCCATTAACATCACTAGGTCCCTCAGTTATTACTAGGCTAACTGGCCAGGGTCGCTACAAGCCATCGATTTTTGAGAGTTACGGATTCTCGTCAGAGTTAATTCTTCGGCCGCATAGTCTTCGTCATTTGTCGAACACCTTTGCTGATCTAAGCAAAATTTCAGTAGAAATTAATACTGCTTGGTCGGGCAGAAAGAATTCTGAACAAACTCATACTTATATTCACACGAGTCACGATGAGAAGGCGAGTCGAGTGAGTGCGATAATGAACCCGCCAGATATCGACAGGCGGGCTATTCGGGTCGTGTCTCAAGAGAAACTTACACAAACCACTAACCTACCGGCAACTGTCACCTCAACGGGCGTTTGCACTCAAAATCTGAATGTGACCCCATGCAATTATTTAAACGACTTCGTCTCGCAGTGCTTTATGTGCCCAGAGACTTGTCACGTTGCTGGTGATGAGAAGGCCATCGATTTTCTCGAGAAAGATTTATCGTTCCAAACCGTGAGACTTGAGTCGGTGGTGTGCGATTTACGCTTACCAACCTCCCAGGCAATGAAGCAGTGGTATGTCATTCATTCTCGAAATACCCACATTCTTTCTTTATTGATTGACTTGATGAAAAGCAGTTCCGTTGGAACGATAATTCGCTACTCGAGCACTGATGCTGAATTCAGCTTGACCGATTTAAATACAATGTTGATCAAAAAAAATGCGTGTGCACTCCCAGACTTTGAGGGGCGTCTCAAAGGTATCATTGAAGCGAAGACTACGAACGCGACGTCGGACACCAATCCTCAGTTGCGCTCTCTTTTATCTTCTTTCGGCCTATCTGAAGGGGAGGCATGACGTGGTAGTACCAAAAATATCTGCACAGCAGCAACGCAAGATAGAGATTATGCTAACCAAGTGGATAGGTAAGCTAACTTGGGAGGCTCTGGTGAAAAAGGTCGAAATTGAACTAGGCATAAAAACAACCAGGCAGACTCTCTGTACTTATGTGGGTATTCACACATCGTACAAAAACAAAAAAGCGCAACTGCGGGGAGCCACCCCCTTCCTTTACACAAAGATAACTGCATCTGAAGTTAAACTGGTTGAGCAGATAGAGCACTTGAAGGCTGAGGTTGCGGTGCTAAAAAGGAATAACGCTGAGCAACTTCGCATGATTGAGAGAATGCTTTTGAATGCGAATGCAATCCCCAATCTGGATTTAGAGGCCTTAGTTAAAAGAAGGCCTGAAGAGATACAATGATCGCCTCTAGTTTCGTAGACAGCTCCAAGTCTCAGAATGGGGCTCAATAGCAGGCGCCATCAGCAACCTGCGTTACCTCGACGAATTTAAGACTGAAGCGGTCAAGCAAGTGACCGGGCACGGCCTGCCCGTTGCCGAGTTGGCGGGTCGGTATGGTAAGTCGGTGCAAAGCGTGTAGCCCGGACGAAGCGCTATAGCAAGTTCCAGGAACCGCGGCAGGAAGAAGAGGATCTGCAGGCCAAACTGTATCCTCTGCGTCCGGAGCTCAGCCTCTAGTTTTGGCTGTTTCTTTTAAGCGCTTGTCCAAAGCAATCCTCCATGCCGATAGTTTCTCGATGTCCTGTTCCAGTTCGTCAGGTTCTGGCATGGGGAGCCTTCCAACGGCGGTTGCCGCATCATGCTCGAACTTGGAACTCTTGGACATGCCTGTCTCCACTTCCCGGTAGTCGTCGTCGGTCACAACGACGGACTTGAGTCGCTGTGTCGACACCCCCTCGCCGAACCGCTGGGCCGCTCCGTTCAACAGTACCTCCTCGACACACCGCTCCCAGGCTAGGCGTAGTCGACCGTAGCAAGCAGCAGTTAGGCGACGATGCTCGTCATCATCCCCATCCTTTTGTGCCCTGCGAACCTCTACCAGTCCTTGTCGGAGCCTGGCCAGATGGTCTTTGGTGCCCACGACGTCGAATGGCAGATCCTGCGAGTGCACACCATAATGGATGGTCGCTAAGATTGGCTCAGTATTGCCAACAGGAAGGACAACATGGGACTTAAGGAAGATCAGGAGTTCGCCCGCGCCGCCTGTGAGCGCTTGGTAGAAGGGCTCCCTGCCAAGCTCATAAAGAAAGAGTCATTGATTGCATCCCGCCTAGCGCAGGCAAAGTTGTCTCCCTTGAAGAAGCTCGAAGCGGTCTACGAGCTTCTCGACGAGTTAGGCTCATATGTGGCGCCATCATCGCCTTGCAGAAAGGGTTGCTCGTCGTGCTGTCACTATGCGGTGACGGTCTCTGAGGTCGAGGTACAATTTATTGAGGCCCACACAAGGCACAAGCGGTTGAAGCAAGCGCTTCCCAAACGAGACTACCATGGCGACGCGTGTCCCTTCCTCAAGAACAACGCCTGTAGCATCTACCTCGCTCGCCCCTTTGTTTGCCGCCGATTCCATTCGCTAGCGCCTACGGCTGAATGGTGTGAACCTGAGCATTCCTTCGCCGGCGACTTTCCCCACCTCAGATCCAGTGAGTTGGACGCAGCTTTTGATGCACTCCGTCGTGACAGTCCGGTCCAAGACATTCGCCAAGTTTTTCGGCCACTGTAGTTGGGAGTCAAAGGGTGTGGCGCCTAAGTGTTCGAGGCGATTCCGGATAAAGTGATCGTCGAGTGATCACAAAACCAGTAGCGAATTCGTGCTTTGCTGCTGGAGGATAAAAGCAACGCTTAGTGGTTAGGAATCAGGATGGAACCATGCAATTCGAGACCGTTTCAGGATCGCTGACGCAGAAGGCTTTTGAGTTTTTCTTCTGGTTTTCTCGTTTTGAGGCTGCACTTAAGGAGTCCGGTTTTCTAAAGAGCGATGTTGAAGGTGCTGTCGCCGAACCGAGCTGGGAGAAATTCGTACACGCATACGCTGCCAAATATACGCCTACAGAGTCGGGCAAGAAGCTGCTCGAGTTGGCTCCTGAGCGTCAGATCGTCGGCGTGGGTAAAAAACTCGCATGGCGCCCGGTAGACACTGGAAATTGCCGGACTGAACTATGCAAAGTGGTGAGAATGCTTAAGACTTTACGGAACAATGTATTCCATGGTGGGAAAAGCGGTGGCGCAGGCTGGGATCAACCTGACCGGACAGAGACCTTGCTGGATAATGGTATCAGCGAGCTTCAAGAGCTTGCTGTCCTTGCAGGTCTAGAGGGAGATCTTTGGCAAAAGTACTAGCGAATATGCGCTCTAGTTTGATCAGCCTAAATAAAACTCAGCGATTGAAGGTCAACGTACCCCATGACGCAGATAAACGAAGTCTATCTATCAGTCGATGTCGAAACGTCAGGCCCGATTCCCGGTGAGTACAGCATGCTTACGATTGGCGCATGCAGAGTCGACGAGCCTGATCAGGTGTTCACGTGCGAGCTTAAGCCAATATCTACTAATGCAGACCCTGAGGCACTGAAGGTGACGGGGCTTTCTCTAGAAAGGCTCGCCATTGAAGGGTTACCACCTGACGTTGCGATGAAGCAGTTCCAGGCGTGGATCGAGAAGGTCACTGGCACGGGCAACCTGCCCGTTTTCGTAGGGCTCAATGCGCCATTTGACTGGTCCTTCGTCAATTACTATTTCAACCGCTACCTTGGGTCGAATCCCTTTGGCTTTAGTGCGCTGGACATCAAGGCGCTCTACATGGGGGCCACAGGGTCAAGCTGGCGAGACACACGCTCTAGCCAAATGGCTGCTCGACTTCACCCCAAGCTCAAAGGGGATCATCAGGCACTGCATGACGCTCAATACCAAGCCGAGCTGTTTCGCTTGATTAGAGCGATCACTCCGAAACAACCTAGCTGAGCACTATCCCGCGCGCTGCAGGTATCCGGTAATCGCGCCGGTTTCACCGGCTAGATACTCGCCCGGCCTTAGCACTCGAAGCTTCACTAAGTTGCGCCCACTCACCTCTCGGTTGATACGATGCAACCCACACAGCCATGCTTGGGATACGGCCCTGGTTGCCGATGATCACCATTAGATAGCGAGATCTATCACCCTGAAATGAGTCAAGGTATTCCCATGTGGTCTTCTGGTCACGACCTGACGGTGACGGAAAACGCTCTGGGTGTGTATGCCACAAACCAACCACATGTCGGTTGTGCGTGAATTCGATCTGTCTATTCCGATCGGATGCTTTTGTATCAGGGTTCCAGGCGCCTCTCCGACGATAGTCCGATGGATTTGGTCCTGTGGCGGTATTGATGACCAGGCCGCTGGAGTGCGGCTCTGAACTGAATATTTCTCCGCCAGCTTCCTTTTGCCATGGCCTCCTTTGAGCATGGGCGTACATGTAAGACAAGGCTTGATCAGTAAATAGTACGTAACGGGTGTTGTCCGGGTAGAAGAAAATCCTAGTCATGGAAATCCCGGATCAATGTCAGCCCATCGTGCTCGCGGGCAGATTTCGCCCACTCTTTAAGCGTTAGCCCAGGCCAGTGTTTGTCCAAAAAGCGTTGCCCACGCACCCAACTCCGCACCGATGGATGAAGCGTGCCTGTAGTGCTGTCAATCATCTCCAGAGCGCACTCAGCTACCAATGCCACCGCGTGCGCTGCCGCTGAAGCGGTATAGCTTTGGAAGCGGCTACTACACCCAGGCTCCTGTCGAATCACTTCACTGGGCCACACCACTGCTTCTAGATCGGACAATGGGTCCTGTCCTGCCTGTAACCACCTCTGAGCTGCAGGTAATACGCAGACATGGGCGGCAGCCACATAAGGCTCCATCCAGCCAACCAGTAAGGGGCATGGGTGGTTCAATCGGGCTTGCTCGACCTGCACTCGTACATCGGGCTCGCCAGTGAGATCTAACACGGCGTCGACATCTGCCAGGGTGTTCTTCTTTAACCATTCTGCTGTGGTCATCGTATGAGGAATCACTTCTGTTGCTGGGTAGCCCGAATTGATCCGTTGAGCGATGGCATCCACTTTCTTTCGGCCGATTGATTCAGCTCCAAGCAGGTGCCGTCCAATATTTGCAGATGACATATAGTCAGCATCCACCACAGATATCCGCCCGACTCCTGCCTTGGCAAGATGGTCAATGGAAGGACTTCCCAGAGCTCCAGCTCCCAAAATTAGGACGTGTTTCGCCTGACGCCCACTGACTTCTGGATGCTGATCTCGCCCTACCGTCCAGTCTGGATCTACGCGCGATGTAATGAGCGGTAGAGGTTTACGCAGAGGCGGAAACGTTTTCTTTCCCCGGTCTACGTTGAGAACGGTTGGCGGACCACCTGGAAGCAAATAGGCAAAGGCAACATCAGCACTCCTCAAAAGAGCTACACGGTGCATGCCTCGCCCCCGACGGCTGTGGCACGGCTGGAGCCTCGAGTAGTCAGCAGAGGTAAGCCGCCCCTTGAGGATGCGCTCCAAGTCCGACATGGAGCGGGGCCAAGTTGAGGGAGTGAGAGCGTGTGAGATGGGGATATCCGCCACCAGCACTCCAACACGCTGTGTTGCTGATGGCCCCATGGATTGCACCACACGGTTGGTGATGCGCAGCTGTTCATCTGCAGCGATGACGATCCGGTTCGGCATTAACAGCAGTCCGTTCCTGATTCTTGCCTTCGCTGGAGGTGGGTCAACCATCCACACAGCTCTCACTGGGTCCGTGTCTGAACGTACCCTAGACACCTCTATCGCCCAATAGTCGAGTGCTTCAGCCTCAAAATCTCCATCTAGATCCCCATTCAGCCAAGGTTTTAGGAACTGCTCCAGATAGTCATGCAGGAGGAATAAAATCCGCTCTTCTGCGGAGTAGCCAGGGCCAGGGCCTGGATCTCCTTCGATGCAAAGTACTCCAGCGCTATCGAGATGCGGGACATGTAAAACGGCATCGGGAGACAGCTGGATGAAGGCTTTTCCATGCTCAGGAAATCCCTTGGGCAAACGCAGTTCCGCCCAGTTGAATGCCCTTTCTTGCGGGAGAGGAGGCAACTCTATCGGGTAGGCAGTGGCGCCGGCCTCCCGGCTTACAGTTGAGGGCTGCAGGGCTGGGAATCGTTCACGCAAGAAGGTTAGATCTAGCTCCATTAGTCCCTCGCTACTCAGGCCAAACCGCTGCTCGCTGGAGTGGCTCTAGGCGCTGGGGGCTGGATAGTAGGGAGACCGTTGCCACCGCCTGATGGGGCAGGAATTCCGAAAACCTCTCGGACGCGCTTAGAAATTTCCTGCGGGTCAGTGAGGGCAAGAATGGTTTTAAGATCTGCAGAAAGCGTCTCGCACCAAATCATGAACGATCGGTAACGCTCACCATCATCATCGTTCCACTTCTCGGCGAAGTTTTCTCCTTCTACTGTTGGGTTATCAACTCGGTACTTACCATCGAGTTTTAGGATGAGGTGAGGCATGAGGGCGGCAAGCTCATCCAGAAGCTCTACTGGATGCTCAAAGGATCGATTTAGATCGGCCAAACCTTCATAGCAAGTGGTAAGTAAGGTCACAATGATGATGGAGATTGGTTTGCTGGCCGCCTCGATGATGCCGCGCCTCACACAAATGTCTCGATGGCGCTTGAACAACCGGATGGCAACCCTAAGAGTGTCCGTGATTACAACGGTTTGATCCGGTACCGGCGCAACGCTGGCTTTTGCCCGATCAGCTGCGTATGCCTCCAGAGTAGCCACCAGTATGAGGGATCGCTGGGCTGTGTCATCAACCCACTTGCTCATACCGGCCGGGTTAGAGGTTTTCCAGCTGCTGGTAGGCGTATCTACTACGGCGAGTGCAGTTCTTTCGTATCGCGATGCACGATAGCGCGGCGCCATGGAATTCAGGATCTGCGTTGGTACGCTATCTAGTGGTACCGATGGGGTGAACTCCAGGTAAAACGGCCGCCCGGTAAAGGGGATGTTCCAGCAGCGTCTCTTGGCTTGAGCTTTCAGATCCTCCAAGGCTCGGCCAATAGATTCGAAGAATCCCATTGGGTTGGTGGCCTCAATGCGAGAAATGTCCACTTGGCAGACCGCATCAATGTCGAATTTTTCGCCGCCATTGGGTGAGCGAATCAGGGTCTTAGTGCTTACTGAGCCTTGGGTCAGGATCGATACTGCTTCCGGTGGCCACGAAAGGTTGGCAGCCAAATGCTCAGCTACCTCTTGGTACGCATTTGCTGCAGCACCAATTTCTTCTTCGCGCACGGTGATGTGCAAATTCGCCTCATTGAGCGCCTGGGCCCAGTGGCTGTATTTGAGGCGTCTGTCGCGATCGTTCGTTATGAAGCCTTCTCTTAGGGCTGTAAACGATTCGAGAGACTTCGTTAGTCGAGTTGGGCGTGCCAGCTCGGCATAGTTCACCAAGTCTGCGCTTTTGGTAGTGCTCATGGTATTAGGCTCGTTCAGGCGGCTTATCGGAGGGAAATGGTGAAGGTTTGCTGTCCATCAGTGGCCGAAACGTGGTGGCCAGTAATCGACATGGCAGGAGAAAAGTCGTAGTCACGGCCTGCTCGGTCGTAGACGAGGTACTCGGGATGGTGCCCCGCCTGCAGCATCTGGCCGAAGCGGAACAATGTGCTCGCGGGACATAAAGCAATGAGGTGCACCTTCTGGACCCTCATCACATCCTGAGCATGAACGATTGCTTTGCGGGCCACCTCTGCGAACTGATCAAGATCTGCAGGGTGTGCGATGCAATCGAACCCTGTCTTGGAGGTCTCTACGCGAATCCATGGAAGATCGCCTGAATGCAAAGCCGCCTTGAGGTTGGCGGGTAATGCCTCTTCATCAACTTGAGCTGTTAGCTCCAGAGTAATAAGAACCTCTGAAGCACGACTCTGCGGGAGTGACTCGACGCTGAAGGTGCCTTGCGGGTGGGCGTCTACCTGTGAATTCCAGGCCCATGTTTTCCGCACCTTGTCGTACTGAAATACTTGTATGGCCTGTGCCTCCCCCATCACACGCCCAGCCAAAACAAGTGTTGGGACGTGGTGCAGTGGGAAGACGGCCAAGCTTTCGGTAACCGAACCGCTGCTAGAGTCAAACCCTGCAATGAGTTGCCTGATATGGCTCTCATGCTCTCTTAGATACTGGTGCCAGAATCCCGGAAGATGACGATCATCGCGCTGAGATTTCCGCCGGATGTGATGGATCACCCTAGGTAACATCGCTCGTCTCGTCGCGACGATAGCTTCAATCAGCTCCGAGTCGTGGAAGTAGGTTGGAACGTTTGCCAGATTGGCGTGCAGGGTGACGGCTTTGGTATGGGGAAATGCCAATGAGTCTAGATAGTATCGAACCGTATCCCTATGGGACTGGCGCATCTCATTGAGAACGTCGGCGGTGTAGTACTGAGGTGCAAATGAGTCGATCAGGCGGTGGTGCTCATCGCACATCAGCATGATGTTGTCAGGGCAGTCTGAGAGCCTGTGAGAGTCCGCCTGGTTTCCCCTGGGGCCTGCCGGATCTGATGCCACTATGTGGGCCAGATACCCAACCCGGGCCGCTTTTGTCCAAAGAGGGATTTCTGACAGATTCTTACTGCAACCATGGAACATGCACCGCGCACCGGCGTCAGCCCACACCTTCTGGGCTGTTTTCTCGGAAATCTCTTGCCCTCTGCCATTGGTCTTGCCCAGCAGGCCATCTCGCGCGGCAATAAGCGAGGTGACTACAGAGTTTTTTTCCACTGGGGAGTAAGCCCACCCGCTGTCGGCATTTCGAGCGTCATTTAGGGCTTCAAGCGAAACCTCAAGGCCTGAGAGCAGCTTCTTGCCGACAAGCTTCTTAAGGCAGGCCTTGGCCTTTGATTCCGGATCAGCGAGGTGAAGAATTAGGTTTGGGTCATCAAGGTCAACCACCTTGCATAGATACCCGGCATGGACATATGCCACACGATGTCTTTTGGCTAGGCAGTCCGTCAGCCATTCAGCCAGGTTCTGATCGTCAAAATTGCCAGGGGAGGTGGTGTCGTTCAGAAGCACATCAGAGGTTTGAGGCATTTCTCGCTCTGTCCTTGACCGATTATGAATTGAGCCTCCTTCTACATAAGGTCGGAAAATGTGATTTCAATGGCAAAGTGCTACTCTTTTGCGAGCTATGCACCTTTCCCTCTAGTGAGGGTACAGATTCTGCTAGGCCTGAAAATAGGGCAAAGACTACCGCTGATGAACAAGTGCTTTTGGTCGGTAGCTCCCATCCGAAACAACGAAGAAATGAATGCCATTCGCGAAGGCGTACGCGCCCTCTGCGCCGAGTTCCCGGCCGAGTAAGAGCGGTGGTGGGCGGATAGAGCAGCCCACTGCAGGGCCTCCGGCAAACTTCGCGATAGAGAACCGCTGCCGCGAATAGGTCAAGGGTGCTTGCGGGGAGGCCTCAGCATTCTTGAGGCCATTCAATCTTAAACGGGGATTTCGTTAGGCTGGACAACAATGCGCCATCGCGCTTCTAATCGATGGTGGCATTTTAATGGTATAGCACTGACCGAATCAGGGAGGATAGGAAGATGGCGACGAAGACCGCCGAAGATTTTCTCGCCGCGCTAGCGGACGAGCTTGCAATCAGTGAATCACGATACGAGCAGGCGAGCCGCAGCTATGCGTCACTTGGTGAATGGCTTCACCGTCCAGAGTCCACCGTAGTCAAGTACGATCCGCAGGTTTACGTGCAGGGGTCCTTTCGCCTGGGTACGGCGATTCGCCCTTTGAGCGACGAGGAAGAGTACGACGTCGATTCTGTCTGCCTGCTTCGCAGCCTAGGAACGAAGGATCTTACGCAGAGCGACTTGAAAGCTTTGGTTGGCAACGAGATAAAAGCCTACCGCAAAGCTCAGAGCATGATTAAGCCCGTTCGCGAAGGGCGTCGCTGCTGGGTACTGGACTATGCAGATGGGGCTCAGTTCCATATGGATGTCGTTCCCTCTGTCCCCAACGCAGCCCGCCAGCGCCAGCTGCTTGAGGCTCGTGGGTTGGACTTGAAATGGTCTGAGACGGCAATGGTTATCACCGACATTGAGTCGCCTGTTTATAAGGTGCTCTCGGATGATTGGCAGCGTTCGAACCCTAAGGGGTATGCCGAGTGGTTCAGGCTGCGGATGGGCGAACTGTTCGAACGGCGCCGGCGGGTGCTTGCGGAATCTATCAAAGCCAGCGTCGAGGACATTCCGGACTACAGAATCCGGACGCCTCTCCAGGCTGCCATCATGATCTTGAAGCGTCACCGGGACGGTATGTTTGAAGGGCGATTTGACGAGCGCCCCATTTCGATCATCATCACCACACTTGCCGCCCATGCATACAACGGCGAAGGAACTATCGCCGATGCTCTCTACTCGATCCTTTCGCGAATGGACCAGTTCATCGAGCATGATGGGCAGCATTGCATCATTCGTAACCCTTCCGACCCGCTCGAAAATTTTGCAGATAAATGGCCGGCGCACCCCGAACGGGAAGCTGCGTTCTTCGAGTGGCTGGGGCAAGCCCGCCAGGACTTCCAAACGCTTGCGGGCCAAGTCGAAAAGCGCCGCTTGATCGAAAGTATCCAGCCCCGTATGGGAGCAGTGGCGGACAGAGCTGCCACACGTCTCGGGCCACCTCCCGGAACCATGTTACAGCCCGCCACGGCCGCGGCCGCAGTGGGTGCCGCCGCCGCTAGTGCTCCAGCATTTCCGAACACTCGACGGGAGCCAACTTCGCCCAGGGGGTTTGCTTGATTTGGTGGGCGGAGCAGCCGGGCCGTGCCCAGTCCGAACGCTCCGCAGTCTCGGACTTGTCAGATCAGAATCCATGGCTTATGGCCGTAACATGGCGACTTGCGGCCAACTTACAAATCACCGCTGACTTCGATCTGCAAGTCGGCGAGCGGATCATCCCGCTGACACTCACCTACCCCGAGTTTTTTCCGGATGTGGCTCCTTCGGTGGTTCCACGTGATGGTGTTCGTTTGTCGGGCCATCAATACGGTGCAGCCGGTGAACTCTGTTTGCAGTACCGTCCCGATAACTGGACGCCAGAAATCATGGGCGCCTTGATGATTGAAAGCGCTTATCGCTTGCTGTCATCCGAGCAGGAATCCGGTGAACCTGCCATGTCAGAGCACCGAACGCTTCCGGCTCAGCGTGCGCGAAATTCGGTGCTTCGCTTCCTCTACTCGCGGAATGTGTGGGCCGGCTTGTTGATGGTCGAGGAAGGCCATGTGGTTGACGCTGAAGTTCAAGAGCACTATTTCGCCGGCGTCTATGCAGCGCAACTTTCCCGCATCGGCCCGGCAGACGCGCCCATTTGGGTCGAGCCCAATAGGCGGGGTTACGGAGCTAGCTCGCTAGCGGGCAAGGTAGTTCGATTGCCTGAAGGTGCGTCCGTCCCGTGTCAGACACTTGAGACCTTGGTCGCGCTCCTTGAACACCATGGCTTCGGCGCTTTGGCCTCCGAGCTATTGCAATCGCGCGACTCTATAGGAGTCATCATCTTTGATGGATCCAGCATCCTGGCTCCGATGGTGCTCGGTGAAGTTGGATCACGGAAGTTGGTCAACTACGACAGGGTCTTTGCAGAGCTTGATGGCATGCGTCTCGACCCTGAGTACGTTCGGCTCAAAGCAGCGAAAGTCGCAGTGGTCGGCTGTGGTTCAGTGGGCTCTAAAGTCGCGGTGCACTTGGCTCGGTCGGGTGTCGGGCGGTTTGTACTCGTAGATGGAGACGTGCTTGCGTCTGGCAACCTGGTCCGTAACGAACTCGACTGGCGGGCGGTTGGAATGCATAAGTCGCAAGCCCTGGCGTCCCGGCTTCAGGAAGTCAGCGCTGATTGCGAAATTCTCAGTCGCACTACAGTCTTGGGTGGGCAGGAAAGTGGCGGGGCAACTTCTGCGACGATGGGGTACATCGCGGACTGTGATTTGATCATAGATGCCACTGCCGATCCGACGGTTTTCAATTTATGTGCGTCCATTGCACGCAGGGCAAAGAAACCGATGTGCTGGGCACAGGTATTCGGTGGCGGCGCTGGCGGCATTGTCGCTCGTCTACGGCCAGGAATAGATCCGACTCCTCTCGCAGCACGGCAGCGGATAGAGGCTTGGTATGAGGGGCAGGGTGTAGCGTGGCCTGAAGACGGTGCTTCACAGCCATACTCGGAGGTTGGCGGTTCGGGGGAGCCTTTGATTGCGGATGACGCAGATGTTTCCGTTGTTTCAGCACATTTGTCTCGTATTGCCATTGACCTTCTTGCCCGCCCCGGCTCGACGATTTTCCCTTATTCCGCCTACCTCATTGGAATGGCTGAGAGGTGGTTATTCACCGCCCCCTTCGATGTGAGACCAATCGATCTCGGGGCAAGCGATGGGTGGGACACAGAAGCGCAGGTAGGTGATCCCGAGGCTTTGAATCAATTGCTAGCCGACCTGTTACCCGGAGTCAGCGATGCAGGTTGAGATCGCGGATCACGTCAGGGACAAGCTTCGGAAGGCGCTCAGAGCCGCTGGTAGCCGCGAAATTGGTGGGGTGCTGATGGGTGAGCAGATCACGCCAGGTCATTTTCGGGTCGTCGATTTGTCGATTGATAGTCAGACTGGTGGCCGGGCTCATTTTGTCCGTAGTTCAGAGGCCCATTCCGAGGCTCTGGGCGCATTCTTCCGCGAGACGGGTCATCAATATGACCGATTCAACTACTTGGGAGAGTGGCACTCCCATCCTCGGTTTTCGGTAATGCCGAGCACTCAGGATGTTGCCTCAATGCTCGATTTGGTTGAGGGGGAGCGGGGAATCGAGTTCGCTGTATTGCTGATCGTCAGGTTGCACTGGTGGCGCAGGATTTCCTGCTCCTGCACTTTGTTTTGCCGAAACGCTAAGCCTTCGTCAGTCGATATTTTGGAGAAAGAACGTTGATCAAGTACTTCGTGCGGTCATTCATCGACTGGATCTTCAGGCGACGATCGGTGGGTGTGACACTGGTAAAAATTGGGGCGCCGCTCCTTGCTGTTGTTCTCGTAGGGCTCACAGTTGGTGTAACGATCCCCACAACCCAGGGGCCCTATTTTTTCAGTTGGGACTCGTCTGGCAGTACCGGCGCGATAAGTTGGGCGGTCTTCATCATCGCGAGTTTCATCGTCTTGTTGGGGGCATTCATGATCATCCGCGACATCCTTCAGGAGAGTCGCAAGAAAGTCATCGTCATTGAGGCGAGAGGTTTGCGAGATTGGCAGGGGCAGCCATTGGCATCGGCAGTTCCTTCCTCAATACCGGGGCGGCCCGAGCAGGTGATCGTTGATCTAAGGCAAGGGGTCGTAGACGGTCAAATCGTCAGTCCTGATGCGGCACTACGCCGCCTTGCTAGCCTGCCCGACGATATTGCTCGACGATGTGATGGGCTGGACAGGTCGGATATCTCCTTCGTGCTCGGCGGGCTCGCTCCGGTACCATTTCTTTTCCTACTCGGCGTGATTGTCGACGATGAGTCCCGAACGCTCATCATGGACTGGGAAAGGAAGAAGCATGCGTGGCGCGAGCTTGCTGAGGAAGATGACGGCAAGCGTTTCATGGTTACAGGGTTGGACGCTGTCAACGCGGATATAAAGCGCGTGGCGCTCTGCGTGTCTGCTTCGTACGATGTCCTTGAGGCCGATGTACGCATTGTCGAAGCTGGTGTTCCGATCATCAAAATGGAACTGGAAGGGCGCAGTACCAGTTCGCACTGGTCCGAGACGAAGCAGCAGCAGCTCGCGCAGCAGTTTCTCGATGCTGTGATGTCCCTGGCTCGACAAGGTGTCACCGAAATCTCCCTCTTTCTGGCGGCACCCGCGAGTCTCACGATGCGGCTGGGTACGCTCTACGACAAGCGTAATCTTCCTCGTGTGGAAGTTAGCCAGTATGAGCAGAGCGATCCCAAACGCTTCCCTTGGGCGGTTCGGATGCCAGTGGCAGGATTGCCCCATGCAGAGTTAGCGCAACGATAGGTTCAAGGGCCGCCCACCGATAGTGGCGGCGCAAGCGGGCGGTGGTGACAGGCAGCTTTGGATTGGTTGTTGCTTTTCGCGACCAACTGGTTTGGGGCGGACGCCGGCATCAAGCGGTACTCTGCCTCCGCTCCAACCGATGCCTGGCGAGACTCCCGAGGTCAGCACGATCGTGGAGGCGCAATAAGGCCCGCAAGAACACGATCTACCTCTGGTATGACAACGCCACGTTGGAGTCTGCGCCCTTCAATGCAGAGGCATTCCCGGAAAGTGCGGGGTGGTCGTTCATTTCGCCCCCGGCGACTACCTCACCGACAAGTGCGTCGATCTACTGATGATCGAATTTCAGGGTAACGGACATCCCCTGCGTCGGCCTGAACGGCGGCCCGGTGTTCAAGCGCAACAAGGCGTTCTCGTTCCAGGTTGCGCCTGATAATCAGACTGAGACAGACCGCTGGTGTAGCGCGATTATCGTCAATCGCGCCGGTGTGCGCGTGTGGCCGAGGCAAGAACAGGCGGGGAGTTTCGGGGCAGATCGCCCCCACATCCTGACGGCTGCCGTAGCCAGCCCTGTTCGAGCAGCAGCTAATCGTGCGTTCGTGGTCGCTATGGGGCATGACGAGGATCGACACTGCTGAGATCAAGGTGTGCTGAAAGCATGATCTCCACTGGTCCAAAATGGCAGGTGGCTAGCTGTCGCCATAGAGGTCTCTGGGGCCGCTGCGGCCCCGTCGATTGTAGGAGTCACTGCGTGTATTCGCCTTGCACTGTTATGCCTTGGTTAAAAAAAGACCTGAAGAGATACAATGAATCGCCTCTGGCTTCGTAGACACCTCAAAGCCTCATAATGAGGCCCAATAGCAGGTACCACTAGCAACCTGCGTAACCCCGACGAATTTAAGATAGAACCGGCCAAGCAAGTGACCGAACGCGGCCTCCCCGTTGCCGAGGTGGCATCTCGGTTGGGCATGTCGGCGAGCAACCTGTATACTTGGACCAAGCCCTATAGCACGCCCCACGAATAGTGGCAGGAAGAAGAAGATCTGTAGGCCGAGCCGCGTCGATTGCGTGCGGAACTCAGCCCCTGGCTTTGGCTGTTTCTTTCAAGCGCTTGTCCAAAGCAATCCTCCATGCCGACAGTTTCTCGATGTCCTGCTCCAGTTCGTCAGGTTCTGGCATGGGGAGCCTTCCAACGGCCGTCGCCGCGTCATGCTCGAACTTGGAACTCTTGGACATGCCGGTCTCGACTTCCCGGTAGTCGTCGTCGGTCACAACGACGGACTTGAGTCGCTGTGTCGACACCCCCTCGCCGAACCGCTGGACCGCTCCGTTCAACAGCACCTCCTCGACACACCGCTCCCAAGCTAGGCGTAGCCGACCGTAGCAAGCAGCAGTTAGGCGACGATGCTCGTCATCATCCCCGTCCTTTTGTGCTCTGCGAACCTCTACTAGTTCTTGTCGGAGCCTGGCCAGACGGTCCTTGGTGCCCACAACGTCGAATGGCAGATCCTGCGAGTGCACACCATACCCCTGCGCAGTTCTGCGGATGTAGTTCTTGGTCAGCGTGGCTCCAAACTCCTCGACTTTCTGCTCTAGGATGCAAAGGAAGTAAATGTCGTGGGTGAAGACAATCACCTGTCGGGTGAGCGACTCATGAGCCAAACGCTCGGCCACTTCCCAACGGCGCCGGTGATCGAGCGATGAAACTGGGTCGTCCAACACAATCCCGCCACGCCCCCTGCCAAGCTTGATCTCCGCAAGGAAGGATGCAATGGAGATTGCTCGCTGCTCCCCCTCACTGAGGATGGCTGCAGGTACTCCGCCACCAGGCAGTTGCAAGACCAGCTTGAATTGGGTCTTGCCCCCTGGAGACTCTGGTTTCATCACCACCTGAAGCTGGTGCACCTTGAGGCGTTTGAGTTCTTCGTTGAGAGCGTCCGCCAGTTCCTGGCTGGCCATCGTCCGCGAAAGCTCGGTGGATTTTTTGGAAATGGCTCGGGTGTCCAAACCATCAATGCATGCCTGAAGCTTGCGACAGACCTCATGCTTGGCAATTGCCTCCAAGACAGCGGCCTTGGCCTCGCCCAGACGTATCCGCGCATCAAGCTCTCGCTTCTCCGCCGTCATTTCAGAGCGGACTTTCTCATCGGCCGTTGCCTCCAACGCCGTGGCCTGAACCTGTAGACCTTCAATGATGCGTACCAAATCCGGCCGTGGGTCGGCCGGCAACGCCACTAGTCCCTCCCACTGGAGTTCGGCCGCAGCTGCCTGCAACACCGAAGTCTGACGGGTGTTCAGGCACTCCTGCATCGTCGAACATTCGGCCGCGAGAACCGGATCAATCTCCGTCAACTCTTCCACCAGGCCATCGCGGAACATTACATCCAAGGCGGCCTTTTTAACTGTCCTGTAGGCCGCGGCTGCAGTTTCGCGTGCTTCCTTCGCAGCCTTCTCGGCAGCGTGCTTGATGAAGGTGTCAAACCGAATCAGACGTGCACCGCCTTCCTCGCCAAGTCTGTTCTGGCAGAGGGGGCAGGCAGCGTCTTCAGGAAGCTTCGGGAACTCATGGTCAGGGTGGCTCACCTGGGCGAAAGCACGGGCCGCTTCAAACAGCACCTTCCATTCTTCACTTCCGGTGCCAGTAAGTTGTCCCGGAGTCTGTTTGAACTCGGTAGCAGCCAGCTCTGCTGCAGCTTTGGCCGCTTTCGACTTATCAATGAGCAATTTGAGCTGATTGACCTTTTCATCGTCGATCAGCGCAATCGCCGCCGCAATGCGATCCTTCAACCCCGATAGGCGCGTCGCCTTCTGGCGAATTGCCTGGGCTTTTTGCTTCGGATCAGCTTCGGTGAGGGTTCTGGTCAACAGGGTAAGTCGATCCTGCTCGATCTGGCTGAGCGTGGCCAAAGCCTCAATGTGCTCAGGTTTGGTCTCGGTCGGGATGCCGAGGAGTGTTGTGGCGACTGCTGTTCGCTCTTTCGCAAGTGCGGCATACGCTGCGTCACTCGGAGCATCCGCCGCCTTCTCTTGTGTGGCACGCGCCTTGAGCTTGTTACAGGCGCCGGCCAATCCCTCCAAGATATCCAGCCCGTATGGGGCGTAAGCGAAGTCACCATGGTTGTCGATGTAGGCACGGGCGCAATGGGTATCGAAGATGGAGATGTCCGAAAGCGGCTCAGGTGCAGCCACACCGTATTGCCAGGGCAGGTCGGTAGCCACGCCGTCGATTACAGCCTCGAACACAGCTTGGGCGACACCGGCAGTCTTGGGATCCAGGTTGGCGTTGGGAAGTATGGGCTCGCGCCGATCTCGCGCGCGGCACGCATGCTTGAATACCCTTGAGTAACCCGACTTCCCAGCCCCGTTCTCTCCGTAGATGACGGTCAGGCCCGCCAATGCGATCGGGACGCTTCCACCGTTCGCCAAGGCATTGACATTCGCAAGTTCCTTGATCGCAGCTAACTGAACAATCCGGGCTGGATCGGCGGGCGGAGCAATCTGCGCATCCTCAAGCCTCTTCGGCTTCCGGCCATCAGGATCCAAGATCCCCACCTCAACTTTGGCCAATGCATAGAGGTCGTCCAGATCAGCGGCACTGAGCCTACGGTCTTGGTAGAGTCGAGCAACCGCGTCTTGCTGCCAGGCAGGAAGCCCCTTAGACCACGCGTAGATTTCCTGAATAATCGTCACCTGCCTCCTCCCTGGCGTAGTCCTACGCACACCAATTAATACACCTTACGAGTGGCATTTTGCCTTCAATCTGTCTAGCAGATAAAGGGAGCCATGAAAAAGGGGGGTGAGCTATTCACAAAGCAGGCCTTCTTGAGCGCCGCTGTCGATCAGATGCTGGGCTACAGCTCTGACATCAGAGGCAGAAGACAGGACGGTTCGCAGGCGAGTTCGCTTGCGATCCGATATAGCTTCTCGACGGTGATGTTTACTTCACCACGCTCGATCCGCCCCATATAGCTGCGGTCGATACTGCAGGCCAGCGCTAGAGCATCTTGAGAAATCCGGCAGGCCTTCCTCTGCGCCCGGATGCGTTCCCCTAACGCCTTCGCCAAGTTATCCATGACCGTCTCAATTTCACTTGAGGCGGCACTATCGTGCGTTTGCGGACGCACGGGCCACGGATTATAATCCGCATTTCTTCCGCGTTAACTCTTCTGGTGCCGCAATGAAATCGGCCTCGTTTATCTTCGACAGGCGTCTGTATGAGCTGCTTCAGGAGGAAGGGCGCGCACGGTTCACGACTCGTGAACTGCGTGATGCCTATGCCAAGCGCCTGGAAGGCATGACTTTCCGTATCGGCGATGTGCGTCGCTACGTGTATGACCAGATTCGCCGAATGGTGCGCATGGGGTGGGTTGTACTCGATGACGAGCGACGTTCGCGGGGACAGGTCTACCGCCTGCAACCCACGCCGGCCCATCTGCAGCTGGAGCTCATCGATAACGGGTTCGAGAACAGTTTCAAAATTGCATCGGAGCCAAAGCGGGAGCCTTCAGTGCTGGATGATGCGGCTGTACCGCTTGAACCTTCATCCGATGCGGAGCAGCACTTGGAAGCGCTCCATAACGAGGTCCGGTTGGACTTCCTGTCGTCAATGGGCGAGGCGGAGCGATACAAGCTGCTCCTGGATGATCTGCCGCATCTGCGTGACAAAGTCGAAGCCGAGTATCTGGAGGCTAGAGACCGCAGTTCACGCCTGCTGGGACATCTCCGCGCTATCGAGAAGACACTCAAAACGCTAGCCGCTCACGATGACTAGAACGCTACGAGACTGGCAATTCAGCTGCATCAAAAAGGCGCTGGAGCACTTTGCCGTCACGCCGCACTTCTTCTGTCAGGCAACGCCGGGTGCCGGCAAGACGCGTATGGCGGCAGAGCTGGCCAGCAGACTGCTTGAGCAGGGCAAGATCGATCTGGTGTTGTGTTTTGCACCATCCTGCCAGGTTGTTGAGGGCTTTCGCTCTACCTTTGCGGCGGTGCTCGGCAGGCGTCTTGATGGCCAGATTGGCGCGGTGGGTGCGGCGTTCACCTACCAGGCCATGGAATACCGAGATGAGGGGTTTTGGCAGCTTCTTGATGACTATCGAGTGCTCGTGGTCTTCGATGAGATTCACCACTGTGCTGGTCATGACCCACTGCTCAGCAACGCCTGGGGTCAACAGATACTGCACCGGATACAAAACCGTGCTGCCTTCACCTTGGCTCTCTCCGGCACACCTTGGCGTTCGGACGACAGGGCTATTGCTCTGGCACGTTATTCGACGCCCGAGGGGTACCTCATCTGCGACTACCGCTACAGCCTGAAAGAAGCCATCACCGACGGCGTGTGCCGTTCTCCTCGCATTGTCCTGCTCGACAATCAGAAGGTGAAACTCACCGAGGAGCTGGGCACTGATAGCACAGTGACGATGTTTCCCAGCATCGCGAAGCTGTTGGGGGAATCACCCGTCACCTACGAAGAATTGCTGCGGCATGACGAGGTGATCGAGCAACTGCTCGACCTCGGCTGCAGCAAACTGGATGAGCTTCGCCAGATCAAACCTGATGCCGCAGGTTTGGTGGTTGCCACCGACATTGAGCACGCCCAGCAGATTGCTCACGCCCTGGGCGCCAAGGGGGAAAGTTGTCGCATTGTGACCAACAAAACCCCGGATGCGCAGCAGATGATCAATACGTTCAGACAGGGCACCTGCCGGTGGATTGTGGCGGTCGGAATGATCAGCGAAGGTACGGACATCCCCCGGCTGCAAGTGTGCTGCTATCTCAGCCGCATCCGCACTGAGTTGCATTACCGGCAAGTGCTGGGACGAGTGCTTCGGCGCACCGGCGAATCCGATGAGCAGGCATGGTTGTTTATGCTGGCGGAACTGACCTTACAGGGTTTTGCCGAGCGCATTGCGGATGACCTGCCGAATGATCTGGCGGTGCTAAACGCGATACAGGCATCAGCCTTCACTCCAGATGCGAGGCCTGGTTTGGTTGATCCTGTCGGCAATCTCAATGGGCTGGATTTCAATCCTGGAAGTAACACGGATCAGACGATTGCAGCAGTCGCTACCAGTATGATTTCGCTTGGGGGCGTTACAACCGATCCCAGTTATCAGGTGAGTTTTTCCCAGCATTACAGGCAGCAGTTGCTAGCTTGCTTTTAATTCTGCGCTGCCATGGCTCAATGGGAGCCGTGTCCGCGTTCGAAAGCGGACAGGATCGACTGCTTCATTGGCTAGCAAGCTAAGGAGATCAACGCTCAGGTGGCGGTAGACGTGCTTGACTGAATCAGGAGCTCGCTTCGGGACGCGAGATCTTGAAACGACCGAGGTGATCTTCTCGGCGTCGCAGCATCTGCGGTCCTAGCACCTATGGACAGGGGGGCTTCGAAGCAGCGTTTCTCACCCTCTCAGCACAGCAGCCATTCGATGGCGGAGGTCGCGATGAGTGAAAGTTTCGATGCGAGTTACGAGGGACTGCTAAAGCGTGTAGAGAGCCTGCTGGGGAGTCGACAGTCAGCTGAACGGTGGATTTACAAGCCCGCCCTGGGACTCGACGGTGCGCGGCCGGTCGACATGCTCGCCAGTGCGGAGGGCGTCAGGCTTTTGGAGGAGTTCCTCCTACGACTAGAGTACGGGGTGTATATCTGACAGCCCTTTGGGCCATTGAAGGTCCCTGATTCCTGCCTTACCCTTGCGCTGCTGCCCTCGGCCGCCCTCTCCCGGAAGACCACGATGGCCATGCCTGGGTCACCGCCCCCCAATTCGCTTGGACGGACGGCGGTCGGTCCTAGTCAGCTGACATCACTTCCACCGGCTCCAGCAGTTCGGGGTAATCGTTACGGTTGTTGCCGACGTCGGTCGAGACCGGGTGGGCGACGAAATCCTCTTGCCTGAACAGCATGGCACCTCTGGATTTGTTCGCTCTGAGCGTCAGGTGTCAGCCACAGGTCGAACTGCTGCGGAGCCAGAATCACCTGCATTCGGTGGTGCACGAAGGCGACCGAAGGGGCGGCCTCCTTGGTGATCAAAGCGCACGAGATAACTACCGACCTTCAGCTTAAATGCGCGCAGCGATCAGTTGGGCTATGTCTGCGTTAAGTGTTGGGATGTGGCGCAAAGGCCCGTAGGGTGGGCTTCAGCCCACCACCGGATGTCAGGGTGGGCTAAAGCCCACCCTACAAGGCCCCGAGGCCTGACCGGGACTCCCTAGCAACAGCTAACAGGGACATAGCCATCAGTTGCAACTCGCCCTGCTGGTCCAGCCGCAGGATGGGCACCTGGGTGGTAGGGGCACCGTTGAAGCTCTGCACCCAGCCTCCGGAGTTTCGCGCCCTGATATGCCAATAGTCTTCTATCGCCCGATCGGATGGGGTGACGTAACGTCCGTACATCGCTGCTTCTCCCACTCGTCAACGTTCCCATTGTAGGAAGCGTTCATCGTCTATTGCTGTATTTATATACAGTTATTTGCAGGTGTTTCCCATGATTCCTGATGTGGTTGCACGCCTGGTGACTTACGGTCGCCAGCTGCCATTTTTCTCCTTTCGGGTGCCCGCCGGCTCTTCATCACCGGCGCAGGACCACCTGGAGCGCACGATCTCCCTGGACGAAATCCTCAACATCCGGGCGCCGCACACCTATCGCGGGATCTCCGGCAGGCGCTAGCTCGATCGTCAGAGCCTTATCGCAGCAGGTACTGCCTGTCTACGCCAAGGCTGCGTTCGTTGTCTTTCTGTTTGCTCATTTCTGAATTGGATTTAGTGTGTCTGATAACGAAACATGTTGCATGATGAGAAAATCGTCTGATAGTCTCTTTGGGGAGTCAGGGGGAGATGCGGCCAGGGCTGGCCTAAGGAGCGGGATCTTGGTCATGCAGCCCTGCTACTGAGGGACTGTCCTTGGCGACGTTTCAAAAGCCGCTATGAGATGGCGCGTACGGTGAGCACGCCGGAGGGTACGCGTCGTCGACGAGGGGCACGACCAAGCTGGCCAGGGATGGCCATACCCCAGCTCAGTGTCTTCTTGGGTTACGGCACACAATCCAAGAAAGTTAATTCTCGTTATAAAAACAATCCGCAAGGAGACAAACGTGACCACTTTTAATGTCATTTCCCCGATCGATGGTCAAAAATTGCTGGTGGGAAACACTTCCAGCGATGCAGAAGTGGCCGCTGCGCTTAATGCTGCTGAGACTGCATTCAAAACCTGGAAGCTGTCGTCCAAACTAGAGCGCGCTCAGTTGGTTGAAGCTCTTGCGGATGAACTGCTGAAGCGTGCTGATGATTTGTCCCGGGCAGTTTCTCTGTCGATTGGGCGGCCTGCTGCGCAGGCAAATGAGGCTCAGCGGTTCAAGGCCGTAACCCTGGCGCAGATCGAGGCGCTCGAAGAGCTTGGTGACGAACGATATCCGTCGGATGCGCAGGTAACGCGTTTTGTGCGTCGGAGCGGCCAAGGCGTACATCTTTCGATCGCACCTTGGAACTACCCGGTTGGTCTGCTGCCCTGGCTGATTGTCACCCCGATCCTTGGGGGTAACACAGTGATCTTGAAGCACGCGGCTCAGACGACCCTCATTGGGCGGATTGTCAAAGAGGCGTATGAGGCAATCGGGGGGCCTGCCGGGGTGCTCCAAGTCCTTGAGCTTGGTCATGACCAGGTTACAAGCGCTATCAAGTCCGGCTTTGTCAAAGGGGTGAATTTCATCGGATCTGTCGGTGGTGGTCTTGCCGTCCACGCAGCGGCAGCAGGCACTTTGACTCATGTCCATCTGGAGCTTGGGGGCAAGGATCCGGCCTATGTCCGACCCGATGCGGATATTGCAACGGCAGCAGCCGAGATCGCCGACGGTTGCTTCTCAAATGCCGGTCAATCCTGCTGTTCGGTCGAGCGTATTTATCTGCACGAATCGATTCGGGATCCGTTCCTGGAATGCTTCCGCAATGAGATGCTGAAGTACAAGTTGGGGCACCCGATGGACCCAGCAACCACAGTGGGCCCCGTCGTCAAGGCTTCGGCTGCAGAGTTCATCCGCAACCAAATCCGAGGTGCCATTGCCATGGGGGCTCAGGCGTATATTGAACCCGCGCTGGAGTTCTCGGTGGAGAACGCCTCCTGCTATTTGGCTCCGACTCTTTTGACTGGCGTGACTGCTGACATGCACATCATGCAGGAGGAGACTTTTGGTCCGGTCGCCTGCGTTCAAACGGTGCGAGACGATTCAGAAGCCATTCGTTTGATGAACGACAGCAAGTTTGGCCTGACTGCAAGCGTCTGGACGAGCGATCTGGACGCTGGACTCGGTTTGGTCGATCAGCTTGATGCGGGCACGGTGTTCGTGAATCGTTGTGACCATGCGGACCTTTACCTGCCTTGGGGAGGGCAGAAACTCTCTGGCCTAGGCCGCGGCAACGGTAAGGAGGGGCTTCTGGGGGTTATGGACGTTAAGTCGTTCCACCTGAGAACTCTTTAATGAATCCGTCTGTGA
The DNA here is from genome assembly GCF_038440135.1 of Pseudomonas sp. OTU5201. Lineage (NCBI taxonomy): Bacteria > Pseudomonadati > Pseudomonadota > Gammaproteobacteria > Pseudomonadales > Pseudomonadaceae > Pseudomonas > Pseudomonas sp. OTU5201. The sequence goes on from NZ_JASATC010000011.1 coordinate 30,198, forward strand.
CGATAGAAGCGGATGAGATCGCGCGCTACGCAGGTGACGCGGTCTCGGTCACGCCGGGCGGCGAGAACGCGGATATCGTTCTGCTGTGCGAGCATGGTGGGGGGCGTATACCGGAAGCCTGGAACAACCTTGGGCTGCCGGATGCCTTTCTCGAGACCCATTTTTGTCAGGATCTCGGATCCAGGGAATTGACGTTGTCGGTTGCAAGAAAGCTCGGCGCAACTGCGATAGTCTCTAATTACTCGCGGCTTTTTCTCGATTACAACCGGAAAAAGCACGATCCTGGCTGTATTCGGATGGATATGGGGGGTATTCCGATCCCCGGAAATATCAATTTGAGTGAAGCTGAACGTGGCACTCGGGAAAGAGTCGCCAGGCATCCGGTGGAAAAGGCCGTCGCTGACTGGGTTGAAGGCGAGCTTTCAAGGGCCAAGGCAATCATCTCCATTCATTCGTTTTCGCCACTGTGGGACAACACGTTCCGCAGTTGCGAGATCGGTGTGATGTGGAGAGGGGATGACGGGTTGCCGCTCCGGCTCATTAACGCCATAGGGCAGCAGGATGTGTTCCGTGTGGATGATAATGAGCCTTATAGCTTCAAGGAAAACGACTGGTTCACTTTAGACCGCCATGGCATTTCGGTCGGAGTCCCCAACGCTTACATTGAGGTGAGAAATAATCTCCTCCAGAGTGATGCATTGATCGACAAAATGTCGGATGTGCTGGCGAGGGCGATTGAGCGGGCTTGTCTAGGTGTCTGACGGAGCAGTTGTAGGTTGGAACTATGGGGTTAGAAATCCGAGCTGGATAGGAAGCGATGCAGTTCGATTTCTAACCCCACAGTCCACCCAATGAATCATCTGGACTTCCTAATAAACAGCACAGCATTGTGCACGCGGGCCATTCGGCCAAGTAATTTCTTCACCCTAAGTGTCTGTTCTCACTGTTTCAGGTATTCGCGAACCTGGACGGATGCTGTAGAGGCAGCGCAGGAGTAAGCGCGCAATGGTGAGGCTATGGTCGACGCTGGCCATGGCTTTGGTCTGGCCAATTCGATAAGACATGACTTGGCCGGACGTGCGTCCGCCATTATTATTTTTGGCTATCGCGGCGGCATCCATACACTGGGATGGCGAGACATGATTTCCCATGGTCGGCTCGTCCTATGCGGGTGGACACTGACATCCCGTGGAATGCCCTTCGCAACAGTGCGTGCCCCGGAACGAGCGACGTTTTTCGAAGCCTGTCTGCCTGAACGCATGGCTTGGCCAACGCAGGGGCTTCTGGCCTAAGTGGCTACACTTAGTGCTGTAGCGACCGCCCCTCTAAGGTAGCAGGGACAGCCACCAAGGCAGTCTGAGTAAGCCTTCCAGCCCTCTCCTCAAGGGTAATGCGATGGAGGTGCCTTCTGATGACGACGGAATCATTGCTGCCGCTTGACGGAGCGGTAGATCTCGTCCAGGCGCTTCACGTTTGCGGGGTATTTGATCACCCACCTGAGCTTGCGTTTGACGAGTTAACAAGGCTTGCAGCAATTGTCTGCCAAACACCGATCGCCATGCTTAGCTTTTTCGATTCTGATCGAGAGTGGTTCAAATCAAAGCTAGGATTTGAAACAGGAGAAGTTCCCCGCAGCCAATCATTGGGCAACATCGTCGTGTCAAGGAATGAGTTGGTAACAATCCAGAGGGTCTGTGCCGATCCCCTCCTCAGTCAGTGTGCTCTCGTCTCCACCCCCCCATATATTGATTTTTATGCGGGTCTGCCAATTTCCGCTGATGGAGGCCACGTTATTGGTGTGCTTTCAGTGGCTGACACCGAGATGCGGGACTTAAGTGATTCCCAGGTTGAAGCACTGCGAATGTTGGTCCATCAAGTTGAGAGTTTATTGACCCTTCGCTTGCGCCTTAACAAGTTGAAGGAGGCAATTTCCTCTGAGTATTTGGCGAATGAGGGGTTGCGCGAGAGTCGGCGTGCATTGGAGACATTGATCGGAAATTTACCGGGCGTGGTATACCGATGTCGAAATGATGCAGGCTGGAGCGTTGAGCTAATTAGTGAGGGATGTTTAGAGCTCACAGGGTATTCAGCCTCCGAATTTATTGAAGGTAAGGTTCGCATGGTGGACATCATCCACCCCGATGATGTTCCTGTTCAAAAGCGTCAGGTTCCAGGAGCGCTGCGTAGGAAAACCCCTTATCAATTCATCTACCGGCTCAACATGGCTGGAGGTGGCATCAAATGGGTCTGGGAGCAGGGGTGTGGGGTGTATTCGGAAGAAGGGAAGGTGCTCGCCTTGGAGGGGTTCATAACCGACATCACTGAGCATAAGCAAGCAGAGGAGCGCATTCGCCGAATGGCGTACTTTGATGGTCTAACTAGCTTGCCAAACCGTCTGTCTCTTAGGGAAGCATTAGGATCAGCGATCGCCATCGCAAGCAAGGAACATGATCCTGTCGCTTTGTTGCACATTGAGGTCGATAATTTTCGAGAGATTACTGAAACATTAGGGTATCGAGAAGGCGACCGATTGCTGCAGGATGTCGCTACCAGATTGACAGGGGGGCTTGGGGAAGGGCAGTTGGTTGCCCATATTGCGGAGTCATCGTTTTCTGTCTTATTGACTAAGGCGGATGCCGGTCGAGCTACGAAAGTTGCACGCAATATTCTTCAGGTACTAGGCGAGCCCATAGAACTCTCCGATCTGCTTTTAGAAGTTGACTGCAGCATCGGGATTGCCTTGTTTCCTGGTCATGGAAGTGACCCTGATACACTGCTTAGGCGAGCCAATGTCGCGCATTACGGGGCACGCCAAGCAGGCAGCAAAACATCAATATACGCAGGGTCGGTTGATAGTGATAACGCCCATCGTCTCACATTGATGACAGAACTACGGCGTGCGATCAATTTCGACGAGCTGTTCCTGGTATTTCAGCCAAAGATGGAAATGGGGACGCGGAGAATTTGTGGCGCAGAGGCTCTGACTCGATGGAAACATCCCGCTCATGGGATAATGAGCCCTGGTCAATTTATTTATTTCGCGGAGAGATCAGGTCTTATAACGCAACTGACCTACTGGGCTATAGGGGCGGCTTTGCGTGAGGGCTATGTGTGGCATGGTTCAGGAGAGGCTGTTCCGATCGCAGTTAATCTGTCATCGCATGACCTCCGTGATCCTAACCTGATGTCGCACATTTCGGAGTCGTTGGAGACGTGGGGAGCACACCCTGATTGGATACAGTTCGAATTAACCGAGAGCTGCCTCATGGAGGATATAGAATACTCGCAATTGGTTCTTAAAAGGCTTCGTGATCTAGGTTTTAAACTTTTTATTGATGATTTTGGCACGGGTTATTCTTCTCTTTCGTACCTTAGAAAGTTGCCTGTCGACTATGTGAAGATTGATCAATCGTTTGTGATGAGTCTAGGTAATGATGATGACTCTGCCGCAATTGTTCGATCAACGATCGAGCTTGCTCATAATCTAGGATTTGAGGTCGTGGCTGAGGGGGTTGAATCGGAGGTTGCGATGGGGATGCTTGCAGAGTGGGGGTGTGAGGAGGTCCAAGGATATTGGATCAGCAAGCCTATACGTGGAGGTGATTTTCAGGAGTGGAAGCTTAGCTTCCACTGAGCCCGGCTTAGGCAAAGCCGTAAAAGTCGTATGACTTAAAAGTGCTTGGGGTATGTTAAAAACTGGCCTCGTTGAGGGGCTGCTGCTACGAAGGCTTAGAGTCTGACAGCATTTCCTGGATCTTCTGGGTGGCTTCTCGAGTGCGCCCGGCCAGCTTCTTCACTTCATCCGCTACGACCGAAAAGCCTCGCCCCACATCACCAGCACGAGCCGCTTCAATTGCTGCATTCAGTGCCAACATATTGGTCTGGTCTGCAATGCCTTTGATTACTCCTACGACATTTGAGATCTGCCCATAGGTCGCCTGAATGTTCTCTAGCTCTCTTGCGTGCATAGCTTCGGCGAGCTTCTCATCTGAGATGTCTCGCAGTGCTCCAATGATGCGCCAAAGATGACCATCTAGATCTTTAACTCCTCGACCTGTTTCGCGATACCAAGTGTCACCTTTTACTTTGTGCCGCATCCGGTACTCAACTACGTAGGATGACTCAAAGTCTCCAATTTTGGCGTAGTCCTCTAGAGCTTTTATGACTCTTCGAAGGTCCTCTGGATGAACGATCGAAACGTAGCTGTCCCAGCCGTCAAAAAAATCGTTTATCGAATAGCCAATAAGCTCTCTGAATTGTTTGGAAAATCGCAGCTCGTTGGCTGGGTTATCTAGGTCTCCATCTGTTACGATAAGCTCCCAGCACCCTTCGGTAAGTGTTTGCTTTGTGAGGTCCCAGATTCTCTCTTCTACTTTATAAATCTCAAGCTCATGGCCGATTTCATCAGCTAGTGACTTGGCTGATGATAGATCATGACGGAGATCAGAGATTTCAGTTTGGGCGTTAAGCAAGCAGTTCTTGAGGTCGGCGATCAAATTGTCGCTCGTGGACTCCGGCACGCTCAATGCACTACTTGATTGGATGTCGATCAGTTTTGTTTGGAGCTTCTCCAGGCTTTCAATGAGGTTTGGGTATTTGTTAATTAAGCTGTTTGCATTAACGTGGCGTGGCTGCCCACTAAGTAGTGTGCATAGATGGCTTGTAATCTCGTCAGAAAGTTTTTTGACTTTTCTGCTAAAAAGCATATTCCTTCCTCAACAGAATTAGTTTTTTTGTATTGCGTGGGGTTAGTAGTTAATGCTAAAGTCGGCGAAAATCTGGATTAGATAATCTAGGATGGAAGTGTGAGGGGTTGGAGTTTCCTGCTTCTGTGGTAGAATTCTATCATCAATCATAACCCCTATTTCAAAACTTCCAATTATGTTGTGCATTTCTAATCTCCTTTGCTTGGTCTTGTTTGGGTTTCAGATGGAGTTTGTGATTAATTCAGATGCTCTCGAATGATTGGGTCGGCTGGTCTGTGCTGGCCCGATGAAGGAGCACGATTAATTGAGGTAATTTCTAGTTGGCGCGGTGGCTTGTTTCATTGCCAAGCCTCTTTATTAATGGACAGTTGCTCGCCGGTAAGCGCTCGGGCCGTGACCAAACTACAACCGCGCCCGTAATAATAGTTGCAATGATTGTCGCCAATAGGAGCGGCTGATGAACACTAAGCAACACAATCGCCATAGACGACAGCATGCCAACGCTGGCCGTCCACTTTGAGTTGCGGTCGATCACTCCACCCTGTTCCCAGTTACGTAAGCGCTCACCGAACTGCGGGTGCTGCACCAGCCAGTGGCGTAGCCGGGGCGAACAAAGGGAAGCACTCCATGCCGCGGTCAGAACAAATACAGTGGTGGGCAACCCTGGCAAGAGGGCACCCAGCACGGCTAAAGCGATACTGATCCACGTAAGCACTAGCCAGAGCTGGCGAAGACGATGAGCTTGCTTGTCGCTGCACTCTTGTCTCTGTTTCATAACGTTGCCTCACCAAGCAGTTAATACCTTCAGCTGGCACTAATCGTTTTTGGGTCCGTTAATGGACTGGTCCAAAAATTCTGGATCCTTGGACGTCTGGACCCGCTGCACTGAGCGTTGTGGCAATTACCGCTATCCGTAATACATCGCAGCGCGAATACCCTCTGAGCTACTCATGAGCGGCCAGGCGCATTCCTACCCTGATCCTTGTCTGTGCGGGGAATGGCAGAAGTCATCCCAGGCTGGATGAACCGTAGCATGAGCGTTTCCAAATGCGCAACATGTTTCTATAATGAAAAATAGACGGCGGGTAAGCCCGCTGATTTGGGAACCTGAAGCCTGATGGTGGATAGGGTGGCAATGTGCAACTAATTGAGCGGAGAAATTGCAATGGCTGAGCTGAAGAACGACCGCTTGCTTCGGGCGCTGCTGCGTGAGCCGGTGGATGTGACGCCGGTGTGGATGATGCGCCAGGCGGGCCGCTATTTGCCGGAGTACCGTGATACGCGGGCAAAAGCTGGTGACTTTCTAAGCTTGTGCAAAAATCGAGAGCTGGCGTGTGAGGTAACGCTCCAGCCGCTGGAGCGCTACGACCTTGATGCGGCGATCCTTTTTTCCGATATCTTGACCATCCCGGATGCAATGGGCCTTGGTCTCTACTTCGAAGAGGGGGAGGGGCCGCGGTTCAAGAAAACTATCCGGACAGAAGCGGACGTGGCTGAGCTCGCGGTGCCGGATGCGACCACTGATCTTGACTATGTTTTGGCGGCGGTGAAGGAGATCCGCAGTGCTCTAGCAGGTAGAGTGCCGCTAATTGGTTTTTCCGGCAGTCCGTGGACCCTGGCGACCTACATGGTTGAGGGGGGCTCCAGCAGAGATTTCCGGCATATCAAAAAAATGATGTATGCCACGCCGGAGGTAATGCATGCGCTTTTGGATAAGCTTGCGCAGGCCGTAATCGGCTATCTGAATGAGCAAATCCGTAGCGGAGCTCAGGCTGTGCAAATCTTTGATACCTGGGGCGGCGTCCTTAGTGGCCCGCTGTATCTGGAGTTCTCGCTACGGTACATGAAGCAGATCGTCGATGGTCTGATTCGTGAAAGGGAAGGGCGGCGGGTGCCAGTGATCCTATTCACCAAGAACGGTGGCCAATGGCTGGAGGCTATGGTGGAAGCCGGGGCTGATGCGCTGGGGCTAGACTGGACCTCCGACATTGCTGATGCGCGTCGTCGTATTGGTGATCGGGTGGCACTGCAAGGGAACCTGGACCCCAGTGTCCTTTATGCTCCGGCGACGCGGATCCGAGCGGAGGTGGCCGATACTCTCGCCCGCTTCGGCAGCGGCAGCGGGCATGTGTTCAATCTGGGACATGGCATACACCAATATGCCGACCCGGAGGTCGTCAAGATATTCGTTGATGCAGTACATGAGCTGAGTGTTCCGTATCACTGATTTTGCCTAGCCTCAGAGATCGAAATCGCTCCTATGACGCATGCTTTTCTAGTCGGATCAGGGGAGAGGCTTCGATTTCCTTGATGGTCCACTGCACCGCAACATGCCAGCGATATCGCGAGGTCCTCCCGGATTCTGATGCCTAAGCTCTGTACGAAAAGTTCTGCCATAGGCATCGCGGTGTGTAAGTCAGCGTGACCATCGCAGCGAAGCTTCTGGCTAACTGCTCGTAGCGGGTGTCGAATCCCTGGTTGTCCATCAGTTGGCCAAGCATCCACTTGATGACGCTCTGCTGCCGTTACTTCCGATGATCAAACAGCCGTGGTAACTCCGGCTCTGGCAAATGCTTCATGGTGCGTTTCGGCCTGCAGGGAATGTGACCTTGCTCCAGCAGAGGTTGAGCCTAAGCAACGTCGCTGGCTTGTTTCGGCAGCAACGGACGGCGCAGAGGTACGCAGTGGGCATCGCGGCCCCTTTGAATCTTGGTGGTCAGGCTGCTTTGGTTTCGTCCACATGCTTGGTCTAGCGGTACTTACTGCCTCCTTTATTCCGGCGCCATACGAAGCACGAGTTACGGGCACCGCCATGGATTTGATCATCTAGGAGTTCACTTCAATCAGCCCTTCCTGATTTGGCCGAGCATGCAAACGCTTGAGTGCTTGGTCAAAGGTGCTCTCGTCTCGCCAGCCACGGAAACGCCGATAGACTGTCGACAAAGCTCCGACGCGCTCCGGCAGGTGGCGCCAGGCTTGCGCCGGAGCACAGGATTCAGAAGATGCCGCAGTATGCGGTCGCCCCATCTCCTGCTTCGCGGAAACCAAGCCCGCGAATGACTGCCAAGCGGCATTGGCGTAGTGGTGCCTGGCCTATGTGGGCCCCAGCACGCTCCGGTGACTTGCAAATCGCTGCAGATCTTCCGGCAGCTGCAGGCCCACTGTGCTGGACGGATTGATTAGCCGGTGACCTATCTCTTCCTCTCCTCAGATACCTAATCACCGGATGAGCATATACGGGACCTCTACCCGAGAGAGGCAGGCCGCTGCTTCTTGCTCAAGGGAGGTGCCGGCCGGTGGGCTGATGCCGAGCGCTTCATCCCAATCCGCACCTTGATGTCCCCATTGAGCTGAGCGCAAGCGGCGGAGGTTCACAGCTATTAGGACCAAATTTCTTGGTCATTGGAGCCTCCCTTCCAGGTGTTTCACATGGTTAGAACGGGCTTCTCTTCGCCGCCGAACCCCGAAAATACCCCGCATTTCCTGGCTTAACTCATTGATTTTAAAGCAATAGCTTCCTATGTTTACGAATGTCTCCAAAAGTTCTTGATGAGCAACATGTTTCGTTTTAGGATACACCAAAGCAACAACAAAGGTGGCTGGACATGAGCAACACCAAAGAATATGACTTGGTAATTGTGGGTGCGGGCCCGATCGGTCTGTACGCGGCCTACTACGCTGGTTTTAGGGGGCTCAAAACGGCCCTGTTTGACGGGTTGCCGCAAGTCGGCGGGCAGGTGGCGACGATGTATCCGGAGAAGCTGATCCACGATGTTGCGGGGTTTCCCGGCATCAAGGGAGGCGACTTCGTAAAAAACCTCCTGGAGCAGTCGCAGCGCCAGGATTACGACCTCTATCTCTCTGAGCTGATTGTCGGTCTGGAAATCCTCTCGGACGACACCTTCAGCATCACGACCGACCGTGGAAACAATTACACCGCAAAGGCTGTGGTTATCGCTGCTGGTCTGGGGAAGTGCACACCTCGTTCACTTCCTGCTCTGGAAGAAGTTGACTCTCCCAACATCATGCATTTCGTACCTGATCTGTCGGTGCTCGATGGCAACGATGTCGTCATTGCTGGTGGTGGCGACAGTGCCGTCGACTGGGCAATAGCCGCGGCGCCCCGCGCTAAATCGGTCACTGTCATTCACCGTCGTGCACGTTTTCGAGCCCACGAAGCAAGTGTGAACGAAATGTATGAAAGTGGTGTGCGTGTTGTCGCTCCAGGCGAGGTTGTCGCGTACCACGAAGAAAATGGGCAGGAGTTTCTTGAGCTTTGGAGTGGGGATAAAAAAGAAATCCTGAACTTTGACAGTTTTGTCATGGCGCTGGGTTTTCACTCTGATTTGGGACCGATGGAGAGTTGGGGGCTCGGAATCGAAGGCTTCAGAATTCCGGTTAAGCCTAATATGGAAACCAATATGTCTCGCGTTTTCGCCATCGGCGATGTGAGCGAGTATCCAGGAAAAGTGCGTCTGATTGCGGTCGGTTTTGGCGAGGCGGCAATCGCAGTCAATCACGCTGCTGCCGTAATTTCGCCCGAACTCTCGGTGCTGCCCAGTCATAGTACAAATGAGGTGAAATAATGCCTTACGTCATATCTGACCCGTGCATACAAAGCAGAGACCAGGCATGTGTAGATGTTTGCCCAGTGGACTGCATTTATGAAGCTGAAGGGCGTCTATGGATTCAGCCCGATGAATGTACTGAGTGTGGTGCATGCGAGTCGGTCTGTCCGGTAACAGCCATTTGCTATGTCGACGCAGAAAGTGATGACCAGGACTTGCGAGAAGCACGCGAGTTCTTTAGCACAGTGTTGCCTGGATGCGACGGCCCGATTGGTAGTCCCAGAGGTGCTCAAAAAATTGGCCAGATCAAAAGCGATCACCCAAGAATTCTACAAGTAATTAAAGGACTGGATTAGATCTAGTTAGTTCTTGCCCAGCCGAAGATGACGCGAAGCCTTGACAGTAACAGGTGATAAAAATGAACGAAGAAAACAAGAAGCAGATCCTGAAAGTCCGAGAATTCATTGAGAAACACGACATCGACACGATTAGGCTGGGTGCGGTCGATACAGATGGGGTTTGGCGAGGAAAGCAAGTTGGTGCGGATTACTTCCTGAACAAAGCAGCCATCGATGGTACCAATATCTCGAATATTTTGTTTGGATGGGATGTCGCTGATCAGTTGGTCGATGGCTTGGCATTTACTGGCTGGGATTCTGGTTATCCGGATATCGCCTTAATCCCTGATCTTTCGACTCTCTCGCTAGTCCCTTGGCAGGAAAAAACTGCATCCGTCCTTTGCGATATTCAGCATCTCAGTGGCGAGCCTCTAAACCTTTCGCCCAGGAATCTTCTACGCAAAGCAACCGAGAAAGCAGAGCAGCTTGGTTACAAGTGCTACGCAGCGTACGAGTTTGAGTTTTACCTGCTGAACGGCCCTATCTCAAGTATTGCGGGAGACCAGTGGCGCAGCATTAATCCGGTGGAGAAGAGTGGTCACTGCTACAGCATGATTCATCACTCTAGTTCTTCGGACATCATGGGTGAAGTTCGCAAGTACATGCGTGATGCGGGGATCGTACTAGAGGCGACGAACAGTGAGCACGGCCCGGGCCAGTACGAGATAAACATCAAGTATGACGATGCGCTAAAAGCAGCGGATGATGCAATTTTTGTCAAAAACGGCATCAAGGAAATTGCTGCAAAGCATGGAATGACAGCGACCTTCATGGCGAAGCCTAATGCTGAGTGGTCCGGTTCTTCCGGCCATGTCCATATGAGCCTGACGGATCTAGCAGGTGTTCCGGTATTCGCTAACCCCGAGAATCCGTCTGCGTTGTCGGAGGTTGGGTACAATTTCCTTGCTGGCATGGTTGCTCTTGCCCGAGAAATGTCGGCGATCTATTTGCCGAATATCAACTCCTACAAGCGGACAGCTGGAGCATCTTGGGCGGGCGGTAATTCGTCCTGGGGATTCGACAACCGCACTGTGTCGCACCGTGCGATCACATCAGCCGGCGCGGCCGCCCGGGTAGAAAATCGTATACCGGGTGCCGATACCAACCCTTATCTGGTTGTTGCGGCAAGCCTATTGTCGGGTCTCTATGGCATCGAGAACAAACTCAAGCCTAAAGATCCCATCCTCGGTAATGCATACAAAGTATCGCCGGAACTCGCACGTCCGCTTGCTACCTCATTGGAAGAGGCGACCAAGATCTTCCGCGAGAGCGAAATGGCGCGGGTGGTCTTTCCTAAAGAATTCGTCGAGCATTATGCCCAGATGAAAGTTTGGGAGGTCAAGCAGGCCAATGGATTCGTGAATAATTGGGAATTGGCGCGTTATCTAGACATTATCTGATAGGGCGCCCAGGTACCTGTCCTTCAAAAAATAGAAGGCGATTAGTGAAAGATTAAAGAAAAGGATATACAGATGAAAGACGTAAATGAAGTGGCCAGGAATTTCGATTTCCATGGCGAGGCGCTTGATGAGATTTTCGACACTTATTCAACGCTTCGTAACGGATGCCCGGTGGGGCGCAGTGATAACTACGGTGGTTTCTGGTTCCTAACTAAGAGCGACGATATTTTCGCAGCGGAACAAGATCCGGAGGCCTTCTCAGTATATCCCTCTATGATGGTTCCGTCGGTTTCGGAGGGAGTTCAGCTTCCTCCGATTGATATCGACCCGCCGGAGCACACCGCTTACCGTCGTATCCTACTGCCGCTGTTCACGCCGCAAGAACTGAAGAAACTCGAGCAGCCTATTCGCGATACGGCGCGGAAGTTGGCTGAGGATTTCGCAAAGGAAGGCTCCGGCGCCGATGCGTCCTATCATTATTCTCGGCCTCTCCCAACGATCATTTTTAGCCGCCTTGCGGGGTACCCTGAAAAGGATTGGCCGAAATTCGATAAATGGGTCGACGACATCATTTATGAGCGAGTAGAAAAGCCAGAAGTCGCGAAACAAGCCAGCGACGATGTGTTTAGCTATTTTGCGGACTTGCTTGATAACTGGAAGGATGATGGCGAATCGGCAAATTTGATGGATTATCTCTGTCGCGCCAAGATTAATGGTCGCCCGCTTACCAGAGATGAGTTGCTGCGCTATTGCTATCTCCTCTTCCTTGCTGGTCTGGATACTACTGCTTGGTCTATCAGGGCAGGCCTTTGGTATCTCGCAAATAATCCAGAAGATCAGCAGAAGCTACGCGATAACCCTGAACTAATCCCGCTGGCTTGCGAAGAGTTTCTGAGGACTCTATCTCCTGTTCAGGTAATGGCGCGCACTTGCCTGAAAGATACCGTTATTCGCGGTCAGGAGATCAAGTCAGGTGAACGAGTAATGCTCGTTTTCGGTGCTGGTAACCGAGACGAGGAAATTTTTCCGAATCCAGACAAGATTGATATTGAGCGCCAAGAGAACCGGCACCTGGCATTTGGTGGTGGTATTCACCGGTGCCTTGGCTCGAACCTTGGGCGTCGCGAACTCGTTGTAGGAATTGAAGAGTTCCTGCGTGCTGTTCCCCAGTTCAAACCCGCAGATCCGTCCGAGAAATGGCACGGTGTCGGGCCCTTGAAGCTCGCTTTTTGATAACGGGAGAAGAAGCATGAAAGTAACTGTTGATAACGACCGCTGCCAAGGTCATGCACGTTGTGTCTATTTCGCTCCTGAAGTCTTTGAAATCGATGACGAAGGTTATTCCAGAGTGAAGGCCGGCTACGAAACTGTTCCGGTTGAACTCCAGGAAAGCGTGAAGAAAGCATGTGCCAATTGCCCTGAACTGGCAATCAAGATTTCATGATCTAAACGCAAGGGGGAGGATCCATGGAAAAGCTAAGAATTCTTATTTGTGATGGTAATACTGAGGCCGATCGTGCTTCTTTCAAGAAGTTTCTCGGGTGCGCTCCGAGCAAGCATTTCGAGCGTCTGCTGAAGCATTACAATCCACAAATACAGACCGACATTGCATTTCCTGCGGATCCCGACCCCCTTCGGATTCTTCCTTTAGGAGCTTATGACGGAATCCTCTTTACGGGCTCCAATTCTCACATATATGAACGAGAGCCAGGGAATTTACGGCAGATTGAGTTTGCCAAGGCAGCATTTGCTTCCGGGACTCCTATGTTTGGTGTCTGCTGGGGATTGCAGTTGGCAATTGTTGCGGCAGGTGGGGAAGTTCTTCCCAGCCGTGCTGCCGATTGTTCGTGTGAGACCCCGTTTGCTTCGGGAGTTGAATTGACCCAGTACGGAAGTTACCACCCGATGCACAGTTCAAGGACGACTGGTTTTGATGTCTTTTCCTTTCATTCGGATGAGGTAACTCGACTCCCTGTTGGGGCAATTGTGACCGCTCGAAATCAACGTTTTATTCAGGCGGTTGAGATTAAGCATGGAAAATCCACGTTCTGGGGGGTGCAATACCATCCAGAGTTGTCGGGATTGGATCAAGCAGGATTCCTTAGAGAGAGCGCAATATCACTCGTGGAGGATGGTAGTTACAAGTCTCTTAGTCATGTCGAGCACGCAGCTCAAGCGATGTCGAGATTTGAGGCTGGTGCCGAAGTTGCAGAGGAGGATCTGATTCATTTTGAAGAAATTGACATGAGCTCTTTCGAGTTTAGACCACTCGAAATCTTAAATTGGCTAAATTATCTCGTTATCCCAATCGCCCAGAAGAAGTTTGGTTGGGGTGGAGGGTGGAGCCAGAATCAGTAATAGACAACACTTCTATAATAAGTTGTGTTAACTGTCCGCAGGGGAGAATAAAAATCATGACGTCGCCTGTATCAACACAACTCAAGGGAAACCTTGGGCCGATTGGGATAGCCTTGATGGTGGTTGCTACCGCAGCACCGTTGACTGTGATGGTTGGTGTAAGTCCGCTGATCATCGGTCTCGGTAATGGTGTCGCGGCTCCCATGGATGCAGTATCTGTGGGTGTTGTAATGCTTCTCTTTTCCATTGGTTTTGTCTCGATGTCTAAATATATCGAGAATGCTGGTGCGTTTTACGCATACATACTCAAGGGTATGGGACGCGTAGTGGGCTTAGGGGCTGCATCGCTCGCCGTAATGTCGTATACGCTGATCTTGATTGCGCTTGAAGCCTATATCGGGGTCGTGTTGAGTGACGCGTTATCTTCTCTGTTGGGTATTTCGCTTCCCTGGTGGCTGTACACTATCGGTATTGTTGCGTTCGTAGGCGTTCTGGGCTATCGGAACGTTGAGGTCAGTGCCAAGGTTCTTGGTGTTGCGCTTATATTGGAAATTGGTGTAATTCTAATTCTCAATATATCGATTATTGGGGCTGTTGGGGCGGCGGGCATGGATACTAAGCCCTTCGAGATATCCGAGTTCCTGTCAGGTTCGCCCGGCTTAGGTATTCTTTTTGCGATTTTCGGTTTCATCGGATTTGAATCAACTGTGGTCTATCGCGAAGAGGCGCGTAATCCCGAGCGCTCGATCCCCCTCGCGACATACATTGCCGTAATATTCATCACGCTTCTCTACTTCGTTTCCTTTTGGTGCGTGGTGGTCGGGATAGGTGTAGATGATGCTGTCCGTGTTTCGACGGAAAACGCTGAGGGTATGTACTTATCTCTGGTGACGAGCTACCTCGGGCACGTGATGCACGACCTAGCTCAAGTGCTACTAATCACCAGTCTTTTTGCCGTCGTGATTTCCATTCACAACATTGTTGCTCGCTATAAGTATGTCCTTGGTAGTTGCGGGGTTCTTATGGCCCAGCTCGCCAAGGTGCATGCGGACCATTCATCGCCTTATGTTGCGTCGGCAGTTCAGACTTTTGTTTCGGTAAGTCTCCTGCTTGCGGCTGCCATTATGGGTTTCGATCCTGTTACGGAAATATATGCGTGGGGAGCCGCCGCTGGCACCTTGGGTTACATGATTATCGTTGCTCTGGCATGCCTCTCAATCATCTGCTTTTTTGTCCGGCGTCCAGAGTTGGCGCATGCGTGGAGAACAAAAATCGCGCCTGCATTAGCGTTGATTGGTCTAATTGGTTTCCTCTATATCGCGTTCAATAATCTGTCTGCACTTACCGGAAGTGAAGGATACAATAAGGTAAATATAACTATAGTCGCTCTACTCATCGCCGCTTTTTTGGTAGGGAGCGGAGGCGCCGTAATCATGAGAATTAAAGCACCACGGCGCTTTGCTGCCATTCTTAATCATATGAATTAAAACTTTGACAGGATTGCTGGCCTGCTTTTAAACGGGGAGGCAGGTCAGCCCATTATTTTCCGCTCTGGGCGTTAGCCTGAATCGAAAATATCCGGTGATGATATGGATCAAGCGACAACAAACTTGGTTGGAGCCGCCTACTGGCGTGGTCGTGCTGAGCAAATCCAGTTCGAAGGTCGATGCCTAATCGATGGAAAACTGGTTGAAGCGTACTCAGGGCATACTTTTGATTGCGTGTCGCCGGTAGACGGGCGTGTGCTTACAAAGGTATCTGCAGGCGGCGAGGCAGACGTCAATAGCGCCGTAGCTGCAGCGCGCTCTGCATTTCGCGATCGGCGTTGGTCGGGGCAATCTCCAGTCTCCCGCAAACGTACTCTCCAGGCGTTCGCAGCGCTAATTCGCCTTCATCGAGACGAACTGGCGCTCTTGGAAACGCTCGACATGGGCAAGCCCATTGCTGCATCGCGGAGCGTTGATGTCGAGGCAGTAGCGAGTTGTTTCGAATGGTATGCAGAAACCATCGATAAGCTTTATGAGCAGATTGCCCCAACCGCGGAGACTGATTTAGCGCTTATCACCCGTGAGCCATTAGGAGTAGTTGGCGCTATCGTGCCGTGGAATTTTCCTATGCTTACTGCGGCCTGGAAGACGGCGCCGGCACTGGCAACTGGAAACTCTGTGGTCCTCAAACCAGCTGAGCAATCACCTCTGACAGCCATTCGTCTAGCCCAGCTGGCGCTGGAGGCGGGCATTCCCGAAGGGGTACTCAATGTTGTGCCCGGGTTTGGCGGATCTGCCGGTAAGGCGCTTGCCTGCCACATGGATGTTGATGGTGTTTTTTTCACTGGATCCACGGCGACAGGACGACTTCTCACTGAGTACGCCGCGAAGAGTAACCTCAAGCGGGTTTGTCTGGAGCTCGGGGGTAAGAGTCCAAACATTATTCTCGCCTCCTACGGCGACATTGAAAAAGCGGCTGTGACCGCGGCCGAGAGCATGTTTAACAACCAAGGCGAGGTATGCATCGCTCCATCTCGCTTGATAGTTGAACGCTCAATCCATAAACAGGTTGTAGAGATTGTTGCCGAAGTTGCAAAGCGGCGTCAGCCTGCGGACCCACTTGATCCGGCCACGCGTATGGGGGCGCTGGTGGATGCCAATCATGCTGATCGTGTGATGGGATTCATCGGACGGGCAAAAGCGGACGGTGCGACGCTCGTAGCGGGCGGGGCGCGTGCGCTGACTGAAACCGGTGGTTCCTATGTTGTGCCAACGGTCTTTGACAACGTCTCCAACGGGATGGAGATTGCTCGCGACGAAGTTTTCGGTCCCGTGCTGTCGGTGATTCCTGTCGCCAACGTGGACGAAGCGGTTGCAGTTGCCAACGACAGCCCTTATGGGCTCGGGGCGGGTGTATGGACAGACCGTTTATCCGATGCGCATAAGATTTCCCGCGAACTGCGTGCGGGTGTTGTGTATGTCAATTGTTACAACGACTGCGACATCACCACTCCTTTCGGGGGAGTCAAGCAATCGGGTAATGGGAGGGATAAGTCCCTTTATGCCCTTGATGAATACACCGAATTGAAGACCACCTGGATCAAGTTGTAGGGATGAGCGATCCGCGGCCTGCGCGATCTGTGGTTAGCTTGGGCCGAACACCTATGGTTCAAATCGTTGCGGATTCCGCAGTCATCCGGCCACCTATTCCACGAACATCTAGCTACTGATTCCTAGCTGAACCGGCCACCCTCAGGCGGCAGCTACGCAGGATTTCTTTACTACCATCGGCCTCTTTTTCGGAGCATAGAGGTTGCCGTGGAGCGTCTATCAATGCGTTAGATCCGCGAAGTACGACGTCTCAAATTTGACGTTGGTCTATCTGCATACCAGATCGCGGTCAGCCTGCAAGTTGGCCGCGCCACCATCGGTGACTATCTCAATTGCTCTGCTGCCTGCGGACTGACCTGGCCCTTTGCCCTGACCGACACCGAGTTGGAACGGCATCTTTTTCTGCCGTCACCCTCCGTCTCCAGTGAGCAATGCCCGATCCTTGATTGGACTTGGGTATAGGCCGAACTGCGTCATGCCGGGGTCACCCTGGCGCTGCTCTGGCAGGAATATCGACTGAGCCAGCCACGGGGGATCCAGTTCAGCTTATTCTGTGATCACTACCGCGCCTGGCAGGGCAAGGTGGATGTGGTGGTGCGCCAAGAGCACCGGGTCGTCGAGAATTTGTTTGTCGACTATACCGGGCAGACGGTGCCGATCATCGACCGGCGTACCGGCGAGATCCGTCAGGCGCAGATCTTTGTCGGAGTGCTCGGCTTCTCCAGCTACACCTTTGCCGAGGCCACCTGGTCACAGCCGTTGTTGGACTGGCTCGGTCCCCATGCCCGCTGCTTTGCTTTTTTCAGTGAGGCGTCGGAGATCGTGGTGCCGGACAACCTGTGCAGCGTAGTGCACTGCAGTGAGCAATACGCATCGCTATGAGCCAGACATCAACCCCAGCTATCGTGATCTGGCCGAGCATCATGCGGTGGCGATAGTGCCAGCCAGAGCCCGTAAGCCATGGGACAAGGCCAAGGTTGAGATTGGTGTCCAGGTGGTGGGGCGCTGGTTTCTGGCGGCGCTGCGCCACCGGCAACTCTTTTCGCTGGACGAACCCAACACAGTCATCGGATCCAGCTCAAGAGCGAATCGATGCGTAATCGAACCCGGGAATTGATGGCACCTGAGCAATCAGATTAACAATGCCAGTCCTGCGTCGCTGTGCTTCGACTGCCCGGCCGGATGAGTGTGGATTGGGTGGCCGGATGGCGTGGAATCCGCAGCCAGAGCGGGTAGGGGCAAGACGTGCAGGACGTGTGTGAGCAGCAAGCTGCGCCTCTGAGGGGCACAGGGCCTGAGGAAGGCATGCTCGTCCTCAGCTCAAAGGGAGGGAACACCCTGTGGTTGCTAGATAACTGTGTTAACCATGAGGACGTTCACTGGGCCGTCTACTGCTACGTAGGCATGTGGCTGCTCTGAATCGAACAAAATGCTGTCGCCTGCACCGAGCGTTACGGGGTCGTAATAAGCGCTAATCAGCTGTAGCTTGCCCGAAACTACAAAGATGAACTCTTGTCCTGGGTGCTGCCTCAATCCCCCAACTTCGTCGAGGCTCGATGCCGTGACTGTCACGTTCCAGTACAAATTATGATCTTCTTTGAAGTCTGAACACAGGCTCTCAAGGTGCATGCCTGGCGTATTCTGAGCGGCGCCGGAGTGCTTCCGGGTAATGGTTCGTCGCCCCGTTGCTTGGGGTCTTCCTGTGGAAAGAAATGTAGATGCTGGTACCTGCAAGATATCTGCGATCTTGAGGGCGACCGAAACAGTGAGCTTGGCTTTTCCGGTTTCAACCTTGGACAGCTGTGAAGCTGAAACGCCAAGATCACGGGCAAGCGACCTGAGGCTAATCCCCTTCAAGGTGCGCTGAGTTCTGATTTCGTTCTGAATAGACACGTTGAGGTGTTTCCTTTTGATGTGTAAAGCGAAAGGCAAGAGTACCCTTATGTATGGCTTTATAGCACAGTGTGTCTATTCTGAACACCTTGTTGTCTATTGTTGACGTTTTTTCCGTTTTGGCTCCAATGCTGAACGTTGGGAAGGACGTTCGCCTAGAGCTAGAGTGAGTGGCTCCTAGGCTGCAAAGATGCCTGATTTGAGTTCAGCGGCGGTTTCACTCAGGCGGTTTGCTGCAGCGCTTCGCACAGCAGATGAGCTAGGGCGTCAATGTGTTGCTTTTTCGGCGATCAACGGTTGCGTGCCGCAACTCTAGGCTGGTGAGTCTCGATTTTTTTGAGGGGAAAACCCCGGCGGGCAGCGCCGGGGTTTTTGATTGCTCAATATTTGAGCATCAGACCGCCGTCGACAATGAGGTCGGTACCGGTGATGTAGGAGGCTGCATCGGAGAGCAGGAACATGGCGGCGTTTGCCATATCGTCAGCAGCGCCTACGCGCCCCAGCGGAACGTAGTTACCGGCATTCTTGACCTTATCCGCGGTATCCCAACGCGCCTGCATGGGGGTTTGGGTGATACCGGGATAAATGGTGTTGGAGCGGATGCCTTCAGCGGCAAGTTGCATGGCGATCGACTTGGAGATCGCGGGGATGCCAGCTTTCGATGCCGCATAGGCGTCCTGTGGAGCGGTATCACCTCGCAGGCACTGGACGGTGGAGAAGTGCACCATCGAACCGCCACCCGATTTCCGCATGTAGGGGACTGCTGCGCGAATGGTGTGGACCAGGGACTTCAGGTCGATATCCATGACCTTATCCCAAACGTCAAGGTCGATGTCGAGCAACGATACGTCCTTACCGAACCAGAGTACACCGGCGATGTTGGCCAGGTAGTCGATACGGCCGAACTTATTAAAGGCGGCACCTACCGCTTCGTTCACGAAGCGCACGTCAGTCAGGTCGCCCTGTGCATAGATAAGCTTGTCGCTTGCTTCCAGTTCTGCCGGCTTTCCCTTCACGTCGATCGCTAGCACGGACGCACCGGCTTCGAGCATTTTCAGGGAAAGCGCCAGGCCCATTCCGCCGCCGGCGCCGGTGATGACGGCTACGCGACCAGTGAAGTCATATTTGATCATGTGTACTCCCGCTTGCTTGTTGTTTTGAACTCGTCCGCCTGAAGTAGTGCGTGCTGTCTCTTTAGGCAATTTGTATCCAAAAAGGAAACATGTGCATTTATAGTGTGCAAAATATCTCATGTCAACACGATTAGCTTCCGTGAGATTTCCTTGAATGGTTCCGATAAGCGGTCGCAGTCGATGCCCGCAAGCAGCCGAGATGCAGGGCTAGTAGCAACGCGGTCTCTGCGTGCCCTTGTGATAGAGGGAGATTCAGTCCTTCCGGCGTTTCTGGTGCGTAAGGCCGTCTCCAAGGAGGCGGACTCCGAAATGCTCAATCTCTCTGGGGTCCGGGAGCGGATGAACTGATCGTTCGCTGATCTGGACGAATTTCCTGGGTGAAACGTTTATGCCGCTGCACGAGCGTGATGGCCTGGTGATCTGGGCGGTTTCGATCGAGCGATTAGTACGTCAGCCAAGCTGGCAGTTGATGAAGGGTGACAGTCCCTGCGAGAGATGTCATGGCGAAACGCCTCGACCCCGCGTCAGGCACCAGCCATCGCACGGTCTCCGGTGAGCGGTATGCGAACGTTCCGCGCGTACGGGTTTGCGCGAGGCGCGGAGCGGGGGCTCATTCCGATCGCCACTGAAGGCCGATTCATGTTGGTTCCGCTAGCGGCGGAGACTCTGACCATCGTGCCTTCCGGGATGCCGTTACGTTCCGGTCCAAGACTGTTTTCTTTTGGGAAAACCTGTTGCCATTATGGAAATCTGAGCATTAAATGGAAACGAGGCATGGGGTTCGATCAACCTGCCTCTCCGGCTAGGTCTGACCGCCAGAACGCCGAAAAATACAAACGACAAACGGGAGCGCCCCCCCAAATGCCAAGGCCTGTTGTTGCCATGCCCGCATGTACTCGTGAGTTGGAAAATACGGTTTGGCACTGCGCGCAAACTCAATATGTTCGCGCAGTAACCAAGGTCGCCAACCTCATGACGCTCATCGTTCCCGCGCTCGTCGAGGGCAATGATGCCGATGCCCTACTCGACCGCGTCGACGGACTCATCGTGAGCGGGTCAGCAACAAATGTTCATCCGTCGCTCTATGGCAAAGCAGCAGAAGAGAACGATGGGCCATTTGATCAGGCACGCGATGCAACCAGCATCCCTCTTATTCGCACTGCCATCGAACGCGGGATCCCACTGCTTGCGATCTGCCGGGGAATTCAGGAACTGAACGTCGCACTAGGCGGGACGCTCGGCCGAGACATCCACGAAAATTGCGGCATTTTCGATCATAGGTCGCCGGAAGGTTCTCGCGATGAGCGATTCGCCATTCGCCACTCAATTGCCATCGAGGAAGGCAGTTGCATCGCCGGGGTGCTAGGCGCCAATAAAGCCATGGTCAATTCGCTGCATAGGCAGGCAATTGAGCACCTGGCTCCTGGCCTTGTTGTCGAGGCTAGAGCCGAAGATGGCACGATAGAGGCCGTTTCAGTCAAAGGCGCACGTGGTTTTGCCTTGGGCGTCCAGTGGCATCCCGAATATTGGGCAGAAACCGACAGCTCCTCGCAGAAGCTGCTCGAAGCGTTCGGAGATGCAGTGCGTAGCTATCAGAAAGCAAAAGCCACCTAACGCTTTTGCTGTCGCGCGGATAGAGCGTCCCAATCGCCAAAGCGACACCCAGCTTGAGCTCAAACTAACCGACATGCATCAGGAATAAGAACAATGCGCGCCGCCGTCTATGAAACATTCCAGGGCAAAATTACCGTTCAAACCGTGCCGGATCCGGAAGTGTATGAATTCGGTGCCGTCATTGAGGTCAAGGCGAGCGGCGTCTGCCGAAGCGATTGGCACGGTTGGGTCGGGCACGACACTGACATCGTACTTCCGCATGTTCCCGGCCATGAGTTCGCGGGAATTGTCGCTGCCGTTGGGCGCGGCGTAACGAAGTGGAAAGTGGGTGATCGCGTCACCATGCCCTTCATGGGCGTATGTGGATCATGCGGAGAATGCTCGTCGGGTAACGAGCAAATGTGCGATCACCAGTTCCAGCCTGGCTTTAAACACTGGGGCTCGTTTGCGCAATATGTTGCTATCGATAAGGCCGATCAAAATCTCGTTGCGCTGCCGGAGGCAGTCACTTTCACTACTGCCGCGGGGCTAGGCTGCCGCTTCGCCACTTCCTTCCGCGCCATAGCCTTCCAAGCACGGATCGAGCCCGGCCAGTGGGTCGCCGTGCACGGCTGCGGCGGTGTTGGCCTATCTGCGATCATGATTGCAGAGGCGCTTGGTGCCAATACCATTGCTATCGACATTGCGGATGACAAGCTGGAGCTGGCTCGAGCTCTCGGCGCCGCCAGGACAATCAACGCCAGGCAGGTCGACAATGTACCAGGTGCGATAGCTGACTTGACCGGCGGCGGCGCACATGTCTCGGTCGATGCGCTGGGTAGCGTTGTGACTTGCAGAAACTCTATTGAAAGCCTCGCGAAGAGGGGGAAACATCTTCAGGTCGGTCTGTTGGCCGGCGATCAGGCTCTGCCGGCCATTCCCATGGGACGCGTCGTGCTCAAAGAGCTCCAGCTCCTGGGCAGCTATGGGCTGCAGCCACACAAATACGGTGACATGCTGGCCATGATCGAGGCTGGTAAGTTGAAGCCGGAAAAATTGATTGGGCGGACCATTACTCTAGAAGAGGCCACAACCGTTTTACCCAAGATGGATAGCTTTCAGGAACGAGGGGTGGCGATCATTGATCGTTTTTAAATCTGCTTAGTGCATAACGCGACTGGCTCTTGACGTAGTTGGGACTGCCCCTACGCACGAACTGGAACTAGGAAGGATCTGATGGCTTCAATTTTCCGAGCGTGCTTACTCATCGATTAGCCATTAAGCTGATTGGGTAGGGGGCGTCAGGCGGTTGAGGTAGGAGTCAGTCTGGATCGGAGCGGCGATCAGCTTATGCCAGTTTTCCATAGCATGACAGGCCGCTAAGAGTGAACAGCTCCAGCATGTCGTCAGCTGATCGTCAGCTGATCGTCAGCTGATCGTCAGTATGGTCGTTCAATCTCATTGCGTACTCAATAAACTATGACAGCACTGATCTCCTCCTCCAATCATACACTCCCGGTCGTCCACCACGCTCGCGGCGTCTTCATCTATGACAACTCCGGCAAAGGCTACATAGATGGATCAGGCGGGGCAATGACAGTTTCGATTGGCCATGGTGTGCCGGAAGTTCTGACAGCCATGAATCGCCAGGCGCAGCAAGTTTGTTTCACCTATCGGACACATTTTACGAGCGTAGCTGCAGAAGAGCTGGCGGCAGAAATAGTCGAGCTAGCGCCTGGTGATTTGAACAAGGTCTTCTTTGTTAATAGCGGATCCGAAGCCACTGAGCTCTCCATGCGAACTGCCATTCAATACTGGCGGGAGCGGGGCCAACCTACAAAGACGAAAATCCTGGGCCGAGCCATCAGCTATCACGGCATGACGATGGGCTCATTATCAATGTCGGGACACGCTGCGCGCCGCGGGGACTACTCCAACCTGCTCCATCAATTTGCCGTTGCGCCGCCGCCCTATGCCTATCGCTACGAAGTGCCAGATGATGGCACGTTCGGTGCGTCGGTCTGGGAGAGAATCATTCAGGAGCAAGGTGCGGACACCATTGCAGCTGTGATCGTAGAGCCCATCGTAGGTGCGGCTGGGGGCGCATTGACGCCACCGATTGGATACCTCAAAGCGCTACGTGAAATTTGCGATCGGCACAGTATCCTGCTCATCTCCGACGAAGTGATCACAGGTATGGGGCGCACAGGCAAGTGGTTTGGGTGTGAGCACGATGGGATTGTTCCTGACATCATCGCTACCGGGAAGGGTATGAGCTCCGGCTACACGCCAATGGGCGGTGTGATCATTCGCGACGGCATCATGGACGTGCTGGGCGAGAGGGTAAAGCTGTTCGGCCACACTTTCAGTGCCAACCCGCTGAGTGCCGCGACTTGCCTGGCTGTGATCCGCTACATGAAGGAGCACGCGATCCTTGACAATGTCGCAGCGCGGTCGGTCCAGCTTGAATCTGGACTGAAGGGTCTTTCGGTTCGTTATCCTTGGATGGCCGACGTGCGCGGGCGCGGCCTTCTTTGGGGCTTCGAGTTCGTCAAAGACGCCACTACGAAGGAGCCGATTGACGCGGCTCGGCAATCGAACCTGCGCTTCACGCAGCACTGCTTCGATGCTGGTCTCATTGCTTACCCGGCCGGCATAGCGCCGTTCAACAACGCGGCTCTCCTTGCCCCGCCCCTTGTCATCTCGGCTAGCGAAACTCAGGAGCTGCTGTCACGCCTGGAAATCGGTTTGCAGAGATTTGCTAACGAAATGGGGCTCCCAAGATAAGGCGATCCATCGCCGAGTAGCGCTCAGGGAAACCGCGAGCGAGCGCAGACTAACAATAGCTATACACGATTGCTCGATTCGACAATTGCCTCCGATTAACACAGAAACCTGACTTTTGGTTGGGCTTCTGCGTTTTACAGGCGCACGTCTGCGGCGGCATCGGACAAGCAGAACCACGGACTGAGCGCATTAATAAGCGGATGCCGGCCATATTAGGATTTACGGTCGTTTTTCTCTTGATGCGTGGCGTATTTGTAAGCAAATTTTTTCAAAGCCCATATTTTAGTGAGGTTCTGGTGTTTTCCGGAACACTCATCGAGACAGCGCTGGGCTTCTATTATTCAGTTCGCAATCAGGCCACCTAAAAAACCAAGCCCCTTTGCTATGTATGGCGACCCAGTAGTCTCGTTTGTGAAGCCATTTTTAGTGCTAGTCGGGGGCTACAGGCTGCTTTTGGCCCAGTCCGTGTAAAAAACATTGGCATCGACCTCGCTGAGATTTGAGGGAGTCAAACTCAGCAGGGCTAGCCATGAAGCGTTTCATCCAGGGAGAACATCGAGGCCAAAGCACGCTGCTGCCCGAGAGCCTGGATGACTACGTCGCGGACACCAATCCGGTGCGCGTGGTCGATGTATTCGTCGATGAACTCGACCTCGGCCGACTCGGTTATGACGGGGCGTCCCCACAGAAACCGGTCGGCTTGCTTACCATCCTGCCGTCCTGCTGAAGATCTACATCTACATCTACATCTACATCTACAACTCAACCGCATCCAGTCCACCTCACGCATCCTAGCTGCCGCTATAGCCAGCCCTGATCGAGCAGCAGTAAAGAGTGCGTTCGAAGTCCTGATGGGTATGACGATGAACGACCTTACCGAGATCGAGGCTGCGCTGAAGGCTTGATCTCCACGGACTGGAGCCTTACCAAATGGCTGATGCGGGCCTGTCGCCATCGGCGTCTCTGGGGCATCTGCGGACCCCCTAGCTAGCCCAAGTCCGTGCTGTCGTCTTCCGCTGTGGCGCCTCGGTCAGGCGGAACGTAATCGTTGGTCAGAGTCTTCTATAAAACGCAGGCACGATCTTGTTATGATATAGCTAGGCCAAATCTCGGCAGGTGATGTTGCTGTAAAGATTAATTTTAGGGTGTCTATCGGATTTTAAGTGCTTGGCCTCAACATTACACTTTGCTGCAGTTTTTTTTAGCGTCCGATTTTGATAGTGTTCAGCTGTCTCAAGTCTTCGCATGTAGCGTGGGGTGTTCCAAAGTGGGTCAAATATTTATAGTGAATGGGCTTTGTAAAGCTACTAACCGGAAACTAGATTTCATGATGATGGGCGAACAAGCATCACAGATGAACAAGGCTGCGGAGCTTCGTCGTAAAAAGCTGCGCGGCAATGTGGGTAAGGCTGTTGTCGATTACGCGATGATCGAAGATGGCGACAAAGTTATGGCATGTGTAAGTGGTGGCAAGGATTCATTTGTAATGCTTGATGCCTTGCTGCATCTGCAGCGAGTTGCGCAAATAAAATTCAGTGTTGTGGCAGTGAATCTTGACCAGAAGCAACCTGGTTTTCCGGATCATGTATTACCAGATTACTTTGAGAGTAGAGGGATTGATTACTACATAATTGATAAGGATACTTACTCTGTTGTCAAGAGCAAGATTCCGGAAGGTAAAACAACTTGTTCTCTTTGCTCGAGGCTCAGAAGGGGCACGCTGTATAGTTTTGCCGAGGAAATTGGAGCTACTAAATTGGCGCTCGGTCATCATATGGATGATATGGTTGAAACTTTGTTTCTGAACATGTTCTTCCAAGCGCAGATGAAGGGTATGCCTCCTAAGCTTCTAAGCGACGACAAGAGGAATATAGTGATCCGGCCGCTCGCATACTGCCGCGAGAAAGACATAGCAAAAGTTGCTGCCGATAGCGCATATCCGATCATTCCGTGTAATCTCTGCGGCTCGCAAGAGAATCTACAAAGGAAAAAAATCAAGTCGATGATTGCGGAGTGGGACTCGGTAAATCCTGGTTGCGTGGAAAATATCTTCCACAGTCTACAAAACGTAAGCCCTTCCCAGTTGGCTGATCGCGGTCTATTCGATTTTGTAGATCTATCCATTGACAGGTCGGATGCCCGGCCGCCATACGAATTCGAAGCAGCCGAGGTTTCATCATCCAGCGTGGAAGGCCGGATTGATGTCGTTCGGATTTTGTAAAGGTTCAAAAGGTTTTTTTAGGAGGTTGTGAGGGTTTTGGGGCTCAGGAAGGCGATAAATTTACATTTTCGACTTTTTCTGTAAACCATTAGTGCTACGTAAATCCTTTATAATCAATAGGTTATTATTATGGATGTGCTTTCTTCGGTGGATACCTTGGGGTATAAGGCAAGGACAGCTACACCATGCTGGACGTGCTGCTGTACCTGCAGAAGGTTGCGCCGATCAAATTCGAGATCGTCGCAGTGAACATGGACCAGAAGCAGCCCGGCTTCCCGGAACACGTCCTGCCGGCCTACCTGGAATCCATTGGCGTTCCGTACCACATCATCGAGAAGGACACCTACTCGGTGGTGAAGGAGAAAATCCCGGAAGGCAAGACCACCTGCTCGCTCTGCTCGCGCCTGCGTCGCGGCACCCTCTATACCTTCGCCGACGAAATTGGTGCGACCAAGATGGCTCTGGGCCATCACCGCGACGACATCCTGGAAACCTTCTTCCTCAACATGTTCTACGGTGGCACCCTCAAGGCCATGCCACCGAAGCTGCGTGCCGACGATGGCCGCAATGTGGTGATCCGTCCGCTGGCCTACTGCAACGAGGCCGACATCGAGGCGTACTCCATCCTCAAGGAGTTCCCGATCATCCCGTGCAACCTCTGCGGCTCCCAGGAAAACCTTCAGCGCCAGGTGGTCAAGGAAATGCTCAACGACTGGGAGCGCAAGTCCCCGGGCCGTACCGAGATCATGTTCCGCGCCCTGCAGAACGTGGTGCCCTCGCAATTGGCCGACCGCAACCTGTTCGACTTCGCCAACCTGCGCATCGACGAAACTGCGGCGCCGCGTACCCTCGACGTGGTCAATATCTGACTTGCCCTTGTAGGCGCGAGCTTGCTCGCGAAGGCTCGCCAGCAAGCTGGCTCCTACAGGGAATCGTTTCCGCATCGAAAGGACACCGCATGCGCGACTACCGTTGGCTCCACGAGTACTGCCTGAACCGCTTCGGCTCCGCCGAGGCCCTGGAAGCACGTCTGCCGCAACCGAGCAGCGAAGGCGAACTGCGTGCGCTGAGTGACGACCGTTATCTGTCGCTGATGGCCTTGCGGGTGTTTCGAGCGGGCCTCAAGCACAGCCTGGTGGACGCCAAGTGGCCGGCTTTCGAAGAGGTGTTCTTCGGCTTCGACCCGGAGAAAGTGGTGCTGATGGGCGCCGAGCATCTGGAGCGGCTGATGCAGGACGCGCGACTGATCCGCCACCTGGGCAAGCTCAAGAGCGTGCCGCGCAATGCGCAGTTCGTGCTGGACGTGGCCCGGGAGAAAGGCAGCTTCGGCGCCTTGATCGCCGACTGGCCGGTGACCGACATCGTCGGCCTGTGGAAGTACCTGGCCAAGCACGGCAATCAGTTGGGCGGGATGTCGGCGCCGCGCTTCCTGCGTATGGTCGGCAAGGACACCTTCATTCCGACCGATGACATGGTCGCGGCCCTCAAGGCCCAGGACATTATCGACAAGGCGCCCACCAGCCAGAAAGACCTGGCCCAGGTCCAGGCGGCTTTCAACCAGTGGCATGCCGAAAGCGGCCGCCCGCTCTGCCAGCTGTCCGTGATGCTGGCCCATACCGTCAATCACTGAGCCGAGACGGGCGCTCGGCGCCGGCCGGCAGAGGAGGGGAGCATGTCGGATATCCAGCGCGTGGCATCAGCCATCAAGGCGGCTCAGCGAATCCTGGTGATCACCGGGGCCGGGCTGTCAGCTGATTCGGGGCTGCCCACCTATCGTGGATTGGGCGGGCTCTACAACGGCGTCACGGAAGAGGGGTTGCCTATAGAGGAAGCACTCTCCGGGCCGATGCTGCGGCGCAACCCGGCGCTCTGCTGGAAGTACCTCGCCCAACTCGGCTGCGCCTGCCTGGACGCCCGGCCGAACGCCGGTCATGAAGCGATTGCCCAGTTGCAGCGGCTCAAGCCTGAATGCTGGGTGCTGACCCAGAACATCGATGGCTACCACCGCCAGGCGGGCTCGCCGCCGGAGCGGCTGATCGAGATACATGGCGAGCTGTCGCCGCTCTACTGCCAGTCCTGCGGGGCGGAAAGTTCTGACCTTGCCCGACATCTGGCAGGAGAAATGCCTCCCAAATGCCATGAATGTGGTGGTATTCTCCGTCCGCCCGTGGTGCTGTTCGAGGAAATGCTCCCAGAGCACGCCATTGACAGCCTCTACGCCGAGCTACGCAAGGGATTCGATGCGGTGATCTCGGTGGGAACCACGGCGAGCTTTCCTTACATCATCGAGCCCGTCATCCGCACCCGCCAAGCAGGCGGTTTCACTGTGGAAGTCAATCCGGCGCTCACCGACCTCAGCCCCGTCGTCGATGTCCACCTCAGAGGAAAGGCCTTAGATGTTCTGCAAGGACTGCTGAGTCACATTTCGGGCGATTAAATTTGCAAATGGATTTGATAGAGGGCATAGTCGCGCCTTCATCAGAAACCATTCGACACGGTCGTGCCCATGCTGAAGCGCTTCGCACCCCTCGTGCCTCTCACCTTCGCTCTGTTTCTCGCCGCTTGCGCAGGCAATGTGCAGCAGCAATCGCAATTCCTGGCCCAGGCTCCCGTAGCCGACGGCGCACCCGATTCGCTGCTGGCGGATCGTGGGCCCACCGCCCTGGATCTTGCCAACCTCACCGACGACGAGCCCTACCAGATGCCGTCCCTGGCCGATGGCCTGCTGGAGCGCGGTTTCGAGCTGGTGGGTACTCCGTATCGCTTCGGTGGCCGTTCTATGAAAACCGGCTTCGATTGCAGCGGTTTCGTCGGTTACTTGTTCAAGGAAGAGGCTGGTATCCAGCTGCCGCGTTCCACTCGCGAAATGATCAACCTGGATGCTCCGGTGATCGCTCGTAGCGAGCTGAAGCCCGGCGATATCGTGTTCTTCAACAATCGTGGCCGTGGCCGCGTCAGTCACGCCGGCATCTACATCGGCGATGACCGCTTCATCCACTCCAGCAGCAGCCGCAGCGGTGGTGTGCGCGTCGACAGCCTCGACGACCGCTACTGGAAGGCCAGCTACATGGAAGCCAAGCGCGTCCTGGCCATGAATACCCCGACTCGCCACCTGCCGCATCGCTGATCCGGCCGGCGCGAGACGACAAGCCGAGGCGGCCCCAAGTGGCCGCCTCGGCTTTTTTCTGCCCGGTCGTGCAGCTTTCGCTTGCAATATCACTGTGAGATCAGCAAATTAGCGTGCATTCCTCAAGTCAGGACTGACTTGCCATGCTCGCACTGAACCGCCTCGCCATCATGACCCTGGCTGCGCTGCTCACCGCTTGTGCGAGCAAGTCACCGCCGCCTTATTCTCCTCCTGCCGTCACCAGCCCTGCCCAGCCGTTCTCGCCCGTAGCCGAAGACGTGCTGTTTCGCGCCTTGGGCCTGGTGGGCACGCCCTATCGCTGGGGCGGCAATACCCCGGACAGTGGGTTCGACTGCAGTGGCCTGATCGGCTACGTCTACCGTGACGCCGCAGGCATCGCCCTGCCGCGCTCGACGCGCGAACTGATCTCCATGCGTACACCCAGCATCAGCCTCAATGCCCTGCAAAGCGGCGACCTGGTGTTCTTCGCCACCAATGGCGGCGGGCAGGTCAGTCATGCTGGCATCTATGTGGGCGAGGGGCGCTTCGTTCACGCGCCGCGCACGGGCGGAACGGTGCGTTTGGACAGCCTGGCGAACAGCTACTGGCAACGCAGCTATCTCAGCGCCAAGCGCGTAATCTTCGATCCACGCCTGGCCCAATCCCACTGAGGTTGTCATGACCAACCGCACGCTGAACCTCGACGACGCCCTCTACGGCTACCTTCTCGATGTTTCGCTACGGGACACACCGCTATTGCAGCGGCTGCGCGCCGAAACCGCCGCCATGCCCATGGCGCGCTGGCAGATCGCCCCGGAGCAGGGCCAGTTCATGGCCTTGCTGGTCAAGCTCACCGGCGCTCGCCGTATCCTCGAAGTGGGCACCTTCACCGGCTACAGCGCCCTGTGCATGGCCGCGGAGTTGCCGGCTGACGGCCGGATGATCTGTTGCGACCTGCCCGGCGACTACAACGCCATCGCTCGTCGCTATTGGCAGGAGGCGGGGCTGGCCGAGCGCATCGAATTGCGTCTGGCGCCGGCACTGGATACCCTGGCGAGCCTCGAAGACGGCAGCCTCGACCTGATTTTCATTGACGCCGACAAGGCCAACTATCCGGCCTATCTGGAGGAGGCCC
Source organism: Pseudomonas sp. OTU5201 (assembly GCF_038440135.1). NCBI lineage: Bacteria > Pseudomonadati > Pseudomonadota > Gammaproteobacteria > Pseudomonadales > Pseudomonadaceae > Pseudomonas > Pseudomonas sp. OTU5201. Next base: position 60,615 of record NZ_JASATC010000011.1, read on the forward strand.
TGCGCCTGGTGCGCCAGGGCGGGCTGATCCTCTTCGATAACGTGCTCTGGAGCGGTCGCGTGCTGGAAACCGAGCCGGACAGTGTCGACACCCGCGCCATTCAGACCCTGAACCGTGCCCTGAAGACTGATGAGCGCATCGACCTGTCGCTGCTGCCCGTGGGCGATGGCCTGACGCTCTGCCGCAAGCGCTGACGGGCATGCCCGAGCCGATCCGCCTGCCGCCCCAGCCCGACGCCTGCGAATTGTGTGGCCGGGCTGCCGCGCTCACCCGTCATCACCTGATTCCCAAGGCCCTGCACGACAAGCCCTACGTGCAAAAGCGCTACGCGAAAAACGAGCGCATCACTGCCACCCTCTGGGTGTGCAGGCCCTGCCACAACCAGATCCACAAGCTGTTCAGCGAAAAGGAGCTGGCCCTGAACTACAACAGCCGGGAGACCCTGTTGGGTGACGAGCGCCTGCGCACCTTCGTCGACTGGCTGGCGGGCAAACCCGCCGGCTTCAATCCGAGGCATTGAATGGCGCGTGTCTGCTAGCAGACGGGTCCGGGACTTAGGATGCGGTTGAGCGAAGCGAAACCCATCAATGAAGCGTTGGGTTTCGCACCGCTCTAGCGGAGTACCGCCCGCACCAACCTGCGGTTTGCCTCGCGATTGACTTCAACGCATCAGGCAATAATTGATGAGCTGCTCCTCGATGCTCTGCCGCTGGCGCAGGAACAGTGCCACCACCATCTGCGCCTCGGGCTCAAGGTAGCGATAGAGGATGCGGTACTCGCCGATATGCAGCTCCCGGTAGTGGCGAATCCCCAGAAGGGCGGCTTGCTCGCACACCGGAGCGGCCAACGGGTGTGACTTCAAGTGCTTCTCGGCGCGCCTGACCAGCTCAATCAGCCGCGCCTGGGCTTCGTCGACGCCGTGATAGGGCGTGAGGTGGTGGATCTGGGCAATCAGGCTTTCTTCGGCTGTCGAGGCATAGGCGATCTCAATCGTCCTGTTCATCCCGGGCATCTCCTGGTGTTCCCTGGGCAGTGGGGCTGCGCTGCTTGAGGCGTTCCAACAGGGTGTCACCCGTGATCAAGCGGCCTTCGGCTGCATCGCGGTCGGCGAAGGACAACAGCTTGATCAGCGCCAACGCTTCGTCACGGCGCTGGCGCTCAGCGTAGGACTCGACCACATAGGCCGGCACACCGTTCTGGGTAATCACCATGGGCTCGCTGAGGTCCAGCGAGGCAGCATGCTGCTTCAGGTAACTGATGGTCTGGATTTTCATAGCGACTCCCAGGTGGTGCGGGCGACGCATCCCGGCGGGATGAAGCGCCCCAGAGAGAATGAATGGGGTGGGCCGTTTATAGTCCGAATACAGACTGGTAGCAATCGGCAAATTCGCCCCTGGCTTCCGCTTGTCTTGCGAGTTTTCGCTCGGCGGCAAACATGGCGTGAGCCGAGGGTAGGGGTTGGTGGACGCGAAAGGCGATGTCCACTCTGGTTGATCTGCCAGGTTTGACGCTCATCCGCCAACCCTCTAACCTTCGCCGCTGCCTCAGGTGCCCCGTGGTTCTGAACTACGGGGTGAAACAGGGAAGCCGGTCCATTCTGTTGAAGATTCCGGCGCTGCCCCCGCAACGGTAGGCGAGTAAAAGTCGCAATCGGCCACTGTGCTCACGCATGGGAAGGCGCGGCACAGGAGCTCAGCTCCACTCGCAAGCCCGGAGACCGGCCTGTCGCAACCTGGGCATCGCGGAGCCTTCCGCATGCAGTACCCCCTACAGATGTCGCGCGGGTGGCACGACGGAGATCCAACCTTGATTCGCAAGCCTTTCATCAGGCCGGCGGCGCTTGCGCTGCTCGGCGGCACGTCCATTTCCCCTTTTCTGGCCGCAGCGCCCCTGACGCTGGATGAGCAGGTCGTCACCGCTATCCGCAGCGAGCAGCCGGTGCGCGCCAGTCTTGCTGCCACCACCGTGATCGACCGCGAAGAGATCGAGCGCAGCCAGGCAAAGTCCGTGCCCGACCTGCTGCGAAAGGTGCCGGGCGTCACCCTCAGCAACAACGGCGGGCCGGGCAAGAACACCACGCTGTTCATGCGCGGCACAGAGTCCGATCACGTGTTGGTGCTGATCGATGGCGTCAAGGTTGGCTCGGTGAGCGCCGGGCTGACGGCCTTCCAGGACCTGCCTGTCGAGCTGATCGAGCGCATCGAAGTCGTCCGTGGGCCGCGCTCCAGTCTTTATGGCTCCGAAGCCATTGGCGGCGTGATCCAGATCTTCACCCGCAAAGGTGGCAAGGAAGGGGCCAAACCTTGGTTCTCCGCTGGCTACGGCACTCACGACAGCTATGAAGGCAGCGCCGGCGTTTCCGGTGGCGATGACAAAGCCTGGTACAGCCTCGGCGTTAGCAGCCAGGACACCGACGGCATCGACGCGCTCAATGCGCGCAGCAGCTATCACGAACCCGACGCCGATGGTTATCGCAATCTGTCCGGCAGCCTGAGAGGCGGCTATCGCTTCGACAATGGCCTGGAACTCGACGGCACCCTGATGCGCACCAAGGCCCACAACGACTACGACCTGGTGAGCCCTTACAGCGTAGGCGGCGGCTGGAACGCCAATGCCGACAACGAACAGCGGCTCATTGGCGGCCGCGCACGCTTCAGCCCGCTGGAGCCTTGGGATGTGACCCTGCAGGCGGGCCGGAGCGAAGACCTGTCCCGCGAGGAAACCGGCGGTCTGTTCTCATCGCAATTCGACTCCCAGCGCAACTCGGCGTCCTGGCTGAACGACCTGACCCTGGCCGAAGGCCATGTGCTGACCCTGGGCTATGACTGGCAGCAGGACGAAGTCAGCGGTTCCACGACGTTCGCCAAGGATTCGCGGTTGAACAAGGGCTGGTTCGCCCAGTACCTGGGCGAGCATGGTCGCCAGGACTGGCAGTTGGCGCTGCGCCGCGACGACAACGAGCAGTTCGGTACTCACGACACCGGTAGCGCCGCCTGGGGCTACGCCTTGACCGACGCGGTGCGCTTGAGTCTGAGCTACGGCACCGCCTTCAAGGCGCCGAGCTTCAACGAGCTGTACTTCCCCGACTACGGCAACCCGAATCTGGACGCGGAAACCTCCGAGACCTTCGAGGTTGGCGTGACCGGCGAACACGACTGGGGACGCTGGTCCGCCAACGCCTTCCGCACCAATGTCGATGACCTGATCGTGCATGACGCGAACTCCGGGCTGGGGTTGTACGGCAGCCCCAACAATATCGGTAAGGCGCGCATTGATGGAGTCGAGCTGGTGCTGGGCAGCCATTGGCTGGGCTGGGACTGGCAGGCCAACGCGACCCTTCTCGACACCGAGAACCGCGCCCATGACGCCAATCACGGCAATGAACTGCCGCGCCGCGCCCGTGAGGTCTTCAACCTGGATCTGGATCGCCGTATCGGACGCTTCGGCCTCGGCGCGACCCTGCACGCAGAAGGGCGGCGTTTCGATGACGTGGAAAACGACGATCGCCTGGCCGGTTACGCCACCGTCGACCTGCGTGGCGAATACTGGCTGACCGAGGAATGGCGCCTGCAGGCGAAGGTGACCAACCTGCTGAACGCTGATTACGAAACTGCGCTGGACTTCAACCAGCCGGGGCAGGCAGTGTTTTTCACCGTCCGTTACCAAGCTCTGTGACGAGGAACATCTGATGACCGAATCCACCGACCGCGATGCCCGCCACAAGGCCCGCATGCAACGCAAGAAGGCCGTCGTCGACGAGAAGATCGCCCAGGCCCAGGACGAATATGGCCTGTTGTTGGTGCACACCGGCAACGGCAAGGGCAAGAGCAGCTCGGCCTTTGGCATGGTCGCCCGCGCCCTGGGGCACGGCCTCAAGGTGGGGGTGGTGCAGTTCATCAAGGGCGGTATGTCCACCGGTGAAGAGAACTTCTTCCGCCGCTTCCCCGAAGAGGTCCGCTACCACGTAATGGGCGAGGGCTACACCTGGGACACCCAGGACCGCCAGCGCGATATCGAGAAGGCCCGTGCCGCATGGACCGTTGCCCGCAGCCTGCTGGACGACCCGCAGGTGGGGCTGGTGGTACTGGACGAGCTGAACATCGCCCTCAAGCACGGCTACCTGGAACTGAACGAGGTGCTGCGCGACATCGAGTCCCGTCCCGAACACCAGCACGTGGTCGCGACCGGTCGCGGCGCTCCCCAGGGGCTGGTAGACGCTGCAGATACCGTTACCGAAATGACCCTGGTCAAACACGCCTTCAAGGCCGGCGTAAAGGCCCAGAAGGGCGTGGAGTTCTGATGTCGGGCACCGTCGCTGCTTTTACCCCCTCTCCCTTCAGGGAGAGGACCGGGGAGAGGACCACCCATGCCTGACGGGAAATCCTTCACCCCGCTCCCAGAGGGAGAGGGGAGACAATGTCCCGCCCTGCTGATCGCCGCGCCCGCGTCCGGCCAGGGCAAGACCACCGTCACCGCCGCGCTCGCACGCCTGCACACTCGACAAGGCAAGCGGGTGCGGGTGTTCAAGTGCGGGCCGGACTTTCTGGACCCGATGATCCTCGCTCGCGCGTCGGACGCACCGGTCTATCAGTTGGACCTGTGGATGGTGGGCGAGGCGGAAAGTCGCCGCTTGCTCTGGGAAGCCGCGGGGGAGGCCGACCTGATCCTGATCGAGGGTGTGATGGGGCTGTTCGACGGCTCGCCCTCGGCGGCCGATCTGGCGCGTCACTTTGGCGTGCCGGTGCTGGGTGTGATCAATGGCGCCGCCATGGCCCAGACGTTCGGTGCCCTTGCCGTGGGGCTGGCCACTTACCAGCCCGGCCTGCCCTTTGCCGGCGTGCTCGGCAACCGGGTTGGCAGCCAGCGCCACAGTGACCTTATCCGCAACAGCCTGCCGGACTGGATACGCTGGTACGGCTCCCTGCCGCGCAACGCCGATGTGGAGTTGCCCAGCCGCCACCTGGGGTTGGTGCAGGCCGAGGAACTGGCCGACCTGGATGCGCGCCTCGACGCCGCCGCCGACGCCCTGGCGGCCAGCGCGGAAGTGGCCTTGCCCCCGGCGGTGAACTTCAGCGCCCCCGAGCCACAGGCGCTGGGCGACGGCCTTGTCGGTGTGCGCATCGGCGTGGCGCGGGATACCTCCTTCGCCTTTCTCTATCAGGCCAACCTGGACCTGCTGCAGCGCGTGGGGGCCGAGCTGGTGTTCTTCTCGCCGCTGGCGGACGAGCACCTGCCCGAGGTGGACAGTCTCTACCTGCCGGGTGGCTACCCCGAGTTGCACCTGCGCCAACTGGAAGGCAACCGCGCCATGGCCGAGGCCATCCGCGCCCACCATGAAGCGGGCAGGCCGATCCTCGCCGAGTGCGGCGGCATGCTCTACCTGCTGGAAGCCCTGACCGACGTGGCTGGCGAGTCCGCTGAACTGGTCGGCCTGTTGCCCGGTCGCGCCACCCTGCAGAAGCGCCTGGCGGCCCTGGCCCTTCAGGAAGCGCCACTGCCGGAAGGCAGCCTGCGCGGCCACACCTTCCACCATTCGTTGCTGGATTCGCCGCAGGAACCCCTGGTGCGTGGCCTGTGCCCGAACGACAAACCGGTGGCCGAAGCAGTGTTCCGCAGTGGCCGGCTGACCGCCTCCTACATTCACTTCTACCTGCCGTCCAATCCACGGGCGGCCGTGGAGCTGTTCCGACCATGAGCGAGCATGCCTTCAGCCCTGACGAACGGGCAGCGGTCTACCGCGCAATTGCCGAACGCCGCGACATGCGCCACTTCAGCGGCGGTGAGGTTGCGCCCGAGGTGCTGGCTCGACTGCTGGAGGCGGCGCACCATGCGCCCAGTGTCGGGCTGATGCAGCCCTGGCGCTTTATCCGCATCACCTCGCAAGGGCTGCGCGATGGTATTCACGCGCTGGTGGACGCCGAACGGGTAAGCACCGCCGAAGCCCTGGGTGAACGCTCCGACGAGTTCATGAAACTCAAGGTAGAAGGCATCCGCGATTGTGCCGAACTGCTGGTGGCTGCCTTGATGGACGGCCGTGAAGCCCATGTGTTTGGCCGCCGCACCCTGCCGGAAATGGACCTGGCCTCGCTCTCCTGCGCCATCCAGAACCTCTGGCTGGCCGCCCGGGCAGAAGGTCTGGGAATGGGCTGGGTATCGCTGTTCGATCCCGCTGCCCTGGCTGACCTGCTCGGCATGCCTGCAGGCAGCAAACCCATGGCGGTGCTCTGCCTGGGGCCGGTCACCGAATTTTACCCGGCGCCGATGTTGGCGCTGGAAGGCTGGGCCCAGCCGCGTCCGCTGGCCGAGCTGGTGTTCGAGAACCAATGGGGGGAGCGCCCATGAGCCTGGGTTTCCTCACCCTCGGCGCCGTGGCGCTGGATGCCCTGTTCGGCGAGCCAAAGCGCTGGCACCCGCTGGTGGCTTTCGGCAGGTTCGCCAACCGCCTGGAGCAACGCTTCAACACGGGTGGCAGTGGCTGGCGCAGCCATGGCGTGAGTGCCTGGGTACTCGCCGTGCTGCCGCTGACCTTCGCTGCCTGGCTGCTTTCGGAACTGCCCTATATCGGTTGGCTGGTGGGCGTCATTGCGCTCTACGCCGCCATTGGCCTGCGCAGCCTCAACGAGCACGCAGAGCCGGTGGCCAACGCACTGCAAGCGGGGGACTTGCCGGAAGCACGCAAGCGCGTCGGCTACATGGTCAGTCGCGAAACCCGCGAGCTGGACGAAGCGGCCGTGGCCCGCGCCGCTACCGAATCGGTGCTGGAGAACGGCAGTGACGCCGTGTTCGCTGCGTTGTTCTGGTTCGCCGTGGCGGGTGCGCCCGGGGTGGTGCTATACCGCCTTTCCAACACGCTGGACGCCATGTGGGGTTACCGCAACGAGCGCTTCGAGCGCTTTGGCTGGGCCGCTGCGCGAATCGACGACGTCCTCAACTACATCCCGGCCCGGCTGGTGGCCCTGACCTACGCCGTGCTCGGCAAAACCGGCCTGGCCCTGCGTTGCTGGCGCCGCCAAGCACCCCAGTGGGACAGCCCCAACGCCGGGCCGGTGATGGCCGCTGGTGCGGGCGCCCTGGGCGTGGCCCTCGGTGGCCCGGCGGTCTACCACGGCGAACTGCATGAACGCCCGGTACTGGGCGAAGGTCCGGCCGCTCGCGCTGAGGACATCAGTCGTGCGATGGACCTGGTGCGCCAGGGCGTGATGCTCTGGCTCGCGGCGCTGATCATCGGAGGCTGGCTCCTTGCTTGAACATGGCGGACGGCTGCGTGCGGCCGCGCGGCGTTACGGTATCGCCGAAGCCGACTGGCTCGACCTGTCCACTGGCATCGCGCCCTATGGCTGGGAATTGCCGGCTATCCCGGCGGCAGCCTGGGTGCGCCTGCCCGAGCTGGACGACGGCCTGGAACACGCGGCCCGGCGCCACTACGGCTGCGAGTCGCTGCTGCCCGTTGCCGGTTCCCAGGCGGCGATCCAGGCCCTGCCGCGACTTCGCAAGCGCAGCCGGGTCGGGGTGATCTCGCCTTGCTACGCCGAGCACGCCCACGCCTGGCGCCGCGAAGGCCATGAGCTGGAAGAACTGGACGCCGACACTGCCGAGCGCGAGCTGGAACGATTCGACGTGCTGCTGGTGGTCAACCCGAACAACCCCACCGGAGAACGACTGGCGCCACACACCCTGCTGGCCTGGCGTGCGCGTCTGGCAGAGCGAGGTGGTTGGTTGCTGGTGGACGAAGCCTTCATGGACTGCACCCCGGAGCAAAGCCTGGCGCGTCATTGCCCCTTGCCAGGGCTGGTGGTGCTGCGCTCCTTCGGCAAGTTCTTCGGCCTGGCGGGCATCCGTCTGGGCTTTGTCCTGGCTGCGCCTCAACTGCTGGATCGTCTTTCCGAGTGGCTCGGCCCCTGGGCGGTGAGCGGCCCGGCACGCGCCCTGGCCAAAGCGTTGCTACAGGACGAAGCGGGGCAGGCTCGCCAGCGGCAATCGCTGCTGCGGGATGGTCAGCGCCTGGTCGCTCTGCTGAGCGACTGCGGATTGCCGCCATCCGGTGGCACGGCACTGTTCCAGCGACTGATCCGTGATGACGCAACGGCCCTGTACGAATTTCTCGCCGCCCGCGGCATTCTCACTCGGCTATTCAGCGCGCCGGCCAGCCTGCGCTTCGGCTTGCCGCCAGACGAGGTGGGTTGGGAACGACTGCGGCGGGCACTGATCGACTATTCCAAGGAGCGACCATGACCACCCTGATGGTGCAGGGCACCACTTCCGACGCCGGCAAGAGCACTCTGGTGACGGCGATTTGCCGCTGGCTCAGGCGCCAGGGCGTGGCGGTGGTGCCGTTCAAACCTCAGAACATGGCCCTGAACAGCGCGGTGACTGCCGATGGCGGCGAGATCGGCCGCGCCCAGGCCGTGCAGGCTCAGGCATGTGGCCTGGCACCCCATACCGACATGAACCCGGTCCTGCTCAAGCCCAACACTGATATCGGCGCTCAGGTGATCATCCATGGCCGCGCCGTTACCAGCATGAATGCCGCCGCCTACCACGACTACAAGAAGGTCGCGATGGCCGCGGTGCTGGAATCCCACCAGCGCCTTGGCAGCCAGTATCCGGTGGTGCTCGTGGAGGGCGCCGGCTCCCCGGCAGAGATCAACCTGCGCGCCAACGACATCGCCAACATGGGCTTTGCCGAGGCAGTGGACTGTCCGGTGATCCTGGTGGCCGATATCGATCGGGGCGGCGTTTTCGCCCATCTGGTGGGCACCCTGGCGCTGCTCTCACCCAGTGAACAGGCGCGGGTGAAGGGCTTCGTCATCAACCGTTTTCGGGGCGATATCGCCCTGCTTGAGCCGGGCCTCGACTGGCTGGAGCAACGCACCGGCAAGCCGGTGCTCGGCGTGCTGCCCTACCTCACTGACTTTCATCTGGAGGCCGAGGACGCCATCGACCAGCGCCAGGCAGTCAAGGCCGGAGAACTGCTGCGGGTAGCGGTGCCGGTGTTGCCGCGCATCAGCAACCACACCGACTTCGACCCGCTGCGCCTGCACCCGCAGGTACAACTCAGTTTCGTCGGCCCGGGCCAACCCATTCCGCCGTCGGACCTGATCATCCTGCCCGGCTCCAAGAGCGTGCGCGCCGACCTTGCGCGCCTGCGTGAACACGGCTGGGACCAGGCGCTGCAGCGTCATCTGCGCTACGGCGGCAAGGTGCTGGGCATCTGTGGTGGCTACCAGATGCTCGGTCGCACCATCGCCGATCCGCACGGCCTGGAAGGTCCCGCCGGGGAGAGCGCTGGCCTTGGCCTGCTGGACATCGACACCGTGCTTGAGCCCGAGAAGCAACTACGTAATGTCAGCGGCCGTCTGCAATTGGACGGTGCAGTGGTAAGCGGTTACGAAATCCATGCTGGCGTGACCACCGGTGCGGGCCTGGAATGTCCTGCCGTCGCGCTGGAAGATGGCCGCACCGATGGCGCCCATAGCGCCGATGGCCAGGTCATGGGCACCTACCTGCACGGCCTGTTCGAATCCTCCGAGGCGTGCGCCGCCATCCTGCGCTGGGCGGGTCTCGCCGAGGTGCAACGTGTCGACTACCACGCCCTGCGAGAACGCGATATCGAGCGCCTGGCGGACCAAGTGGAGCAGCACCTGGATACGCGGAGGCTGCAGTTACTGTGCGGGCTGTCCCTGTAGGAGCCAGCTTGCTGGCGAAGGGTGTGCCGAAGGTTCGCCAGCGAGCTGGCTCCTACGGGCATGCACTCGAACCACGGCAGAACGCCCCACGAACAACGAGGTTTACCGATGCCTGAACTCATCCTCGGCGGTGCCCGCTCCGGCAAGAGCCGGCTGGCGGAGAAGCTCGCCGCTGAAAGCGGTCTCAAGGTCATCTACGTCGCCACCAGCCAGCCGCTGGACGGTGAGATGAGCGCGCGGGTCGCCCATCACCGCGCCCGCCGCCCGGACCAGTGGGGTCTGGTGGAAGAGCCGCTGGGGCTGGCCCGCGTACTGCGCGAGAGCGCCGCTGCCGACACCTGCCTGCTGGTGGATTGCCTGACCCTCTGGCTGACCAACCTGCTGATGCTGGACGATCCGGCGCGGCTCGATGCTGAGCGCGAAGCGCTGCTCGGTTGCATCACCGAGCTGCCGGGCCGCGTGCTGCTGGTGAGTAATGAAACCGGTCTGGGCGTCGTGCCCCTGGGCGAGCTGACCCGTCGCTATGTCGACGAAGCCGGCTGGCTGCACCAGGCCCTGGCCGAACGCAGCGAACGGGTGATCTTCACCGTCGCTGGCCTGCCCATGATTCTGAAGGGAGAGCCCTTATGACGCTCGATTGGTGGTTGAAACCCTGCCAGCCGCTCGACCCGGTAGCCCGCGCCAAGGCCCAGGCCCGCCAGGACCAACTGACCAAACCGCGTGGCGCGCTCGGCCAACTGGAAGACCTGGCCATTACCCTTGCCTCCCAGCAGGGCCGTGAGCGGCCGTGCATCGACCGCCCCTGGTTCGCGGTGTTCGCCGGCGACCATGGCGTGGTGGAGGAGGGCGTATCTGCCTACCCGCAGGCGGTGACCGGCGAGATGCTGCGCAACTTCGTCCGCGGTGGGGCCGCCATCAGCGTGCTGGCGAAGAGCCTCGGCGCCACCCTGGAGCTGGTGGATCTGGGCACCGCCGTGCCATTGGAGCCGCTGCCAGGCGTGCTGCATTTGCAGGTCGGAGCCGGCACCGCGAACTTCGCCCGAGAGCCGGCGATGACCGCCGCCCAGTGCCTGATCGCCCTGCAGGCCGGCCATGCCAGCGTGGAGCGCGCCCTGGAAGCGGGCGCCGACCTGTATGTCGGCGGCGAAATGGGCATCGGCAATACGACCACTGCCAGTGTCTTGGCGTGTGCCTTGTTGGGCCTGCCGGCCTCCGCGCTGGCGGGGCCTGGTACTGGACTGGATGGCAAGGGTGTGGCGCACAAGATCCAGGTAATCGAGCACGCCCTGGCCCTGCACCGCGATCACTGCGACAGCCCGCAGGAAACCCTGCGTCGACTTGGCGGCTTCGAAGTGGTGGCGCTGGCTGGCGCCTATCTCGCGTGCGCCCAGCAGGGCCTGCCGGCACTGGTGGATGGTTTCATCTGCAGCGTGGCCGCGCTCAGTGCCGTACGCCTGAACCCCGCGTGCCGCGAATGGCTGTTGTTCTCCCACCGCTCCGCCGAGCCCGGCCACATCGCCGTACTCGATGCGCTGGAAGCCCAGCCGCTGCTGGACCTGGGGCTGCGCTTGGGTGAAGGCAGCGGCGCGGCGATCGCCCTGCCGTTGCTGCGCCTGGCGTGCGATCTGCATGACGGAATGGCCACGTTTGCCGAGGCTTCGGTATCGGACCGACCCGCATGAAGCTCGACCTTTTGCGTCATGGCGAAACCGAGCGCGGCGGCGGCTTTCGCGGCAGCCTGGACGATCTTCTGACCGACGCTGGCTGGGCGCAGATGCGCGCAGGAATCGACGGTGCTGGACCCTGGGACCAGCTGGTGAGCTCGCCGCTGCAACGCTGCGTGGCCTTCGCCCGCGAGCTCTCCGAGCGGTTTGCGCTGCCTTTGCAGTTCGAGGCGGACTTGCGCGAACTGCATTTCGGCCAGTGGGAAGGGCGTAGCGCCGCCGAGTTGATGGAGACCCATGCCGAAGGCCTGGGCAAGTTCTGGAACGATCCCTACGGCTTCACGCCGCCCGAAGGCGAAACCCTGCTGGACTTCGAGGCGCGGGTGCTCGTCGCTGCCGAGCGCCTGCACCAGCGTTACGCCGGCCAGCGGGTGCTGCTGGTCACCCACGGCGGGGTGATCCGCCTCCTGGCCGCTCGCGCCCGCCAGCTGCCGCGCGCCCAGTTGATGCAGGTGGACGTGGCCCATGGCGAGCTGTTCCGCTTGGATTTCGATGAGCTCGGTCTGCGGGAGCGGCCATGACGCCCTTGCTGATCGCCCTGCAATTTCTCACCCGCCTGCCGGTGCGTCTGCCGGGCATGCCCGAGCCCCGGCAGATGGGCCAGTCGCTGCTCTGGTATCCCATGGTCGGGTTGTTGCTCGGCCTGCTGGTGCTGGGCGCGGCCTTTCTCCTGGAGGGGCGCCCGGCGTTGCTGCAGGCGGCACTGCTGCTGGCCCTCTGGGTGGGCCTCTCCGGCGGCCTGCACCTGGACGGCCTGGCCGACACGGCGGATGCCTGGGTCGGTGGCTACGGGGACCGCGAGCGTACCCTGGAGATCATGAAAGACCCACGCAGCGGACCCATTGCCGTGGTGGTGCTGGTGCTGCTGCTGTTGCTGAAATTCGCAGCGCTGGTAGCGCTGCTCGAGGCGGGTCAGCTCCTGCCGCTGCTGCTGACGCCCTGGCTGGCACGGGGGCTGCTGCCCTTGCTCTTCCTCACCACCCCCTACGTGCGTGCCGGCGGGCTGGGCCAGGCGCTGGCAGAGCACCTGCCGCGCCGGGAAATGCCGGTGTGGCTGGCGATTCAGGCGGCGGTGCTGGCGGTGTTCGGTTGGGTCGCCTGGATTTCGCTGGCGGTCGCACTGGTGGCCTTTGCCTGGATACGCTGGCGGCTCATGCAGCGGCTGGGTGGGACGACGGGGGATACGGCGGGCGCTTTGGTGGAAGTGGTGGAGGTGGTGGTGTTGGTGGCGGTTGCGGTGCTCGTCTGACCCGCCCTCACCCCTCACCCCTAGCCCCTCTCCCTGAGAGAGAGGGGAACTGATCGCGCTCACAGGCCGTCTGTGAGTTTCCTGTCGCTCTGTAGTTTCAGCCGTGTCACCCCTCTACCTCTGGGAGAGGGGCCGGGGGTGAGGGCGGCTTGGCAGGAGCCGCTGCCACCTGAGCCGCAAACCAGATTGCTTCCAGCACTGTGTCCGTCTGTTGCAGCACGTCGTGGTTCCAGAAACGCAAAACGCGAAACCCGCTTGCTGCAAGCCAGGCATCGCGTCTGGTGTCGACAGAGCTCTCCAGGTGTTGGCCGCCGTCGAGTTCGATGATGAGCTTGTGTTCATGGCAAAAGAAGTCGGCGAAGTAGGGCCCCAAGGGCTGCTGTCGTCGAAACTTCAATCCCGATAACTGGCGATTGCGCAGATGGCGCCAGAGTAGGCTCTCGGCATCGGTCTGCTGCGTCCTGAGTTTTCTGGCAAATTCGAGCCTTTCCATGGCCTTCCTCGTGTCTATGGAAAAGCTCGATTCTGTGGGAAGCACCGTATAGGACGTATCCCGATTTTCTAGCGATCGGTCCCACCTCACGTCGGTACCCAGGGGATTTCGATTGACGCTCCCTTGAATGCGGGTATATACACGTACTCCATGTTGCCGACTCAATGCCTCTGTACCAAGCTGCGCCGCGCCACCCGTAACGTGACCCGGCTCTATGACGATGCCCTCGCCGGCGTCGGGGTGAATGTCGCCCAGTACTCGCTGTTGAAGAACCTGGCGCGGCTCGACCAGCCGAGTATCACCAGCCTGGCCGAAGCCATGGGGCTGGACCGCAGCACCCTGGGGCGCAACCTCAAGGTGCTGGAGGCCAAGGGGCTGGTGTTGCTGGAGGGCGGCGAGGACCAGCGCAATCGGCTGGTATCGCTGACGCCGGCTGGCCGCAACAGCCTCGACCAGGCTTTGCGGGCCTGGGAGCGTGCGCAACAGGACATGGGACAACGCATGGGGCCGGAGAAGCGGGCAGCACTGATGGCGCTGCTGGACGATCTGGAACATATCGCCTGATATTTTCGCTGGAAAACGGGTATCTACCCGTAAAGGATTTTTCTATGACATCGGTATGGCGTACGAGTGGCTGGGTTCTCCTTGGGGCGTCGCTGATCTTGGCCTTGTCGTTAGGCATTCGCCACGGATTCGGCCTGTTCCTGGCCCCCATGAGCAGCGAGTTCGGTTGGGGCAGGGAAGTGTTCGCGTTCGCTATCGCCCTGCAGAACCTCATCTGGGGTCTGGCGCAACCGTTCACCGGCGCTCTGGCCGACCGCTTCGGCGCGGCAAAGACCGTGGTCGTCGGTGGCGTCCTGTATGCCATTGGCCTGGTGCTGATGGGGTTCTCCGATTCGGCATTGTCACTGTCCTTCAGTGCCGGCCTGCTGATCGGCATCGGGCTGTCGGGCACCTCCTTCTCGGTGATTCTCGGCGTGGTGGGCCGCGCTGTGCCGATGGAAAAACGCAGCATGGCCATGGGGATCGCCGCAGCCGCCGGCTCTTTCGGCCAGTTCGCCATGCTTCCCGGCACCCTCGGGCTGATCGGCTGGCTCGGCTGGTCGTCGGCACTGCTGGCGCTGGGTCTACTGGTTGCGCTGATCGTGCCGCTGGTGGGGTTGCTCAAGGATAATCCGCCGCCGCCCCAGGCGCATGAACAAAGCCTTGGCGATGCCCTGCGTGAGGCGGCAGGTCACTCAGGCTTCTGGCTGCTGGCGCTGGGGTTCTTCGTCTGTGGCTTCCAGGTGGTGTTCATCGGCGTGCATCTGCCGGCCTACCTGGTGGATCAGCACCTGCCGGCTGCGGTGGGTACCACGGTGCTGGCGCTGGTGGGGTTGTTCAACGTTTTCGGCACCTACATCGCCGGCTGGCTGGGCGGCCGCCATGCCAAGCCCAGGCTGTTGACCGCACTTTATCTGCTGCGCGGCGTGGTCATCGTCGCCTTTGTCTATTCGCCGCTGACCATTTGGAGTGCCTATGCCTTCGGTATGGCCATGGGGCTGCTGTGGTTGTCCACCGTGCCCCTGACCAACGGCACCGTCGCAACCCTGTTCGGCGTGCGCAATCTGTCCATGCTCGGTGGTATCGTTTTCCTGTTCCACCAGTTGGGCGCCTTCCTCGGTGGTTGGCTGGGTGGCTACCTTTATGACCACACGGGCAGTTACGAACTGGTATGGCAGATTTCCATCTTCCTCAGTCTGCTCGCCGCCGTGCTGAACTGGCCGGTGCGGGAGCAACCGGTGGCGCGTCTGCAGCCCGCCGGGGCCGTATGAGCCAGCGTCTGGGCTGGGCGTTGGGAGCACTGGTGCTGGGCCTGCTGCTGGCCCTTGTCTGGTGGGGCTGGCAGCAGGGTGGACTGGCCTTGATGCAGTTGGGATTCAATTGCTAGGCCGGTCGCTTGGCAGTAGCGTAGACAGATCGCCCGATCGTGCCGGAGGCCACCATGAAAGCTTTGTCCGCCCTACCTCTGCTACTGCTCACCCTGTTCGGCGGCCAGGCCATGGCCGCCGAGTGTCCCTCGTTGCTGCAGCATGAATTGCCGCAATTGCGCTCCAAGAACACGCTTGACCTTTGCCAGCGTTTCGCCGGCAAGCCCCTGGTGATCGTCAATACCGCCAGCCATTGTGGATTCACTCCGCAGTTCAAGGGCCTGGAGGCGCTCTACAAGCGCTACAAGGATCAGGGGCTGGAGGTGTTGGGCGTGCCCTCGGACGACTTCAAACAGGAAGCTGCCAGCACTGAGGAAACCGCCAAGGTCTGCTACGTGAACTACGGCGTGACCTTCGCCATGACGCAGCCACAGCACGTGACCGGCGACGAGGCGACGCCGCTCTACAAGGAATTGATCGCCCAGTCCGGGCAGGCGCCGCGCTGGAATTTCTACAAGTACGTGGTGGACCGCCAAGGCAAGGTAATCGCCCACTTTTCCAGCCTCACCAAGCCGGATGACCCGGATTTGCTGAAGGCCGTGGAGCAGGCGCTGGCCAGCCAACCCTGAATGACAGATAGAAGAAAGCCCGGACTTGTCCGGGCTTTCTTTTTTGCCGCTGACTGATCAGAAGCGATAGGTCAGCTGCGCACCCAGGCCATGGGCGCTGTTCTTGTAGGTGGCGCTGTATGAACCCTTGATCGGGCTGGTCTGATCGATCTTGGCGTCGTCTTCCTTCAGGTAGGAGTAGGCCACGTCGACGGTCACATCGTCGTTGGGGCTCCAGGCGGCACCCAGGCTGAAGATCTTGCGATCGTCGGTGGGGATGCGCGGCGAGCGCAGCTCGTTGCGGGCTGGGGACTGGTCGTAGGCCAGACCGGCGCGCAGGGTCCATTGCGGGTTCAGCTTGTAGGCGGCGCCGACGGCATAGGACCAGGTGTCGCGCCAGTCCTGTTCTTCGGTGATGGTGCCGAGGAATGGGCCGAGCACGCCGCCAACCCCCTTGTTTTCCACCTTGATCTCTTCCAGGCGGCTCCAGCGGGTCCAGGTGCTGCCGGCGAAGAGGGTCCAGGTGTCGTTCAGGTCGTGGGTGATGGAGAAGTCGACGGACTCTGGGGTTTCCAGCTCCAGCGAAGCGTCGTACTTGCCAGCGGAGCTGCCCAGGATGGGGCCGCTACCGGAGATGGTGGTGTCACCGCGCAGCTTGTAGTCGACCTTGGAGTGGTAGGTCAGGCCGAAGCGGGTGCTTGCGTTCAGTTCGTAGAGCACGCCGGCGTTGAAGCCCAGTGCGGTGTCGTCGCCCTTGACCTTCACCTTGCCGTCATTGCTGCCAATGGACAGCGGGTTGAGCACGGCGGAAGTCAGTTCGCCGTCGATGCGGTTGATGGTGGGGCCGAAGCCGACGGACAGCTGATCGTTGATGCGGTAGCTGATGGTGGGCTGCAGGGTGATTACGCGTACTTCGCTCTTGTCGCCGTAGTAACGGCCGGCGAAGCCGGTTTCGTAATCGGTGATCAGGCCGAAGGGCACGTACATGCCGAAGCCGATGGCCCATTTGTCATCGATCGGCTTGACGTAGTAACCCATCGGCACGCCCACGGTGGGAACCATGTCGCCATCGTTGCTGCCGCCGAAGGAGCTGCGGGCGTCGTCGATGTCGGTCTTGGCGAAGATCGCGGCGGCGCCGACGCTGACCTGCTCGCGCTTGAGACGGGCCATGCCGGCGGGGTTGCCATAAACGGTGGTGGCGTCATCGGCGGAGGAGGAGCGCCCGGCGAAGGCGGTACCCATGCCGCTGACGCTTTGCTCGTTGAGGGCGAAGCCAGCGGCCAGGCTGTAGCTGGAAGCGGCGCTGACGGCCAGGGCGAGGGCGGTCTTGAGGACTCTGCTGGTCACGGTGAACTCCTGAACGATCGTGCAAAAGGGCGGCACGCTAACAGGATTCAGAAGGGCTTTCCAGCCTGGAAGACTGTAAGGAAAATCCTTGTAAGATTGTCAAACAAAAGGCAAAACGATGGCATCTTCGCTGATCGTGCAGATTGCCTTGTACGCTCGTTCCTGACTGGTTGGTCAGTGATCAGGCAGCCTGGCTGAGATTGGCAACATGACGTTGCCAGGCATCGATGAAGTCCCGCGGGCTGCCATCGGGCTGGAAGACCTGGCGCCAGATCATGGCCATGCCGACCAGGTCGTCGGCGGCGGGGAGCACCAGGACGCTCGACTCCACCAGCATCCATGCGATGGCGGTGGCGTAGCGCAGGTTGACGGTCAGTTCCAGGTGCGGTGAAGCGAGGAAGGCGTGCTGGCTGGCGAGTCCGCGCACCTGGCTGGCGAGGTCCGGGTCACGGGCCAGGTGCTGGTCCCAGAGCTGCTGGTGGCGCTCATCGCTGATGCAATAGAGGCCGCGCCCCGTGCCTCCGTCCAGTGCCGCGCCGAGGGCGGACTGGCAGGCGGCAGCGCCTAGCAGCAGGCTTTCGGCGGTGGAGGAAGGGCGCTGCAGGTAGAGCAGCGTCGGTCGTATCACATGTTGGCGGAGATCGCAGGCGGCAATTCCCATATGGCCCTCGCGAAAGGTGCCGGCGGGGCCGGGGCGTTTTGGCAGCTTCTCATCGTTCTAAGGAAGGCCCCACCGGGAGCGGAGTTAGCCGCTCGATTTGAAGTCTAGTGGGATATTTGTGCTGTAAAGGCCTGTTTTTAAACTGTTTCAGGCTTCTGGTTATTGTCTATATAGCTGCCTGTGATTAAAAAACAGCCAGCAGGGCGAGGCCGCCAAGCCCATTGCCCGCTGGCTTTTCGGTCTCACTCGCCCTTGGCAATAGGGCGGGCGGGATTGGTGATCCACTCGCTCCAGGAGCCGGCGTAGAGCTGTGCCAGCGGGTAACCGGCAAGATTCAGGGCGAAAAGATTGTGGCAGGCGGTGACGCCCGAACCGCAGTAGGCCACCAGGTCGTCCAGTGGGCGGTCGCCGATCATCGCGGCGAAACGT
The DNA here is from genome assembly GCF_038440135.1 of Pseudomonas sp. OTU5201. Lineage (NCBI taxonomy): Bacteria > Pseudomonadati > Pseudomonadota > Gammaproteobacteria > Pseudomonadales > Pseudomonadaceae > Pseudomonas > Pseudomonas sp. OTU5201. Next base: position 78,722 of record NZ_JASATC010000011.1, read on the forward strand.
TGCTTGAGCGCCTCGGCCGGAAGGAAGCGGCCATCGCCGCCGAGGTTGTCGGTGAAGGCTGCGCATTGGGCGCCGGGGATATGGCCGGCTACCGGGTCGATGGGCTCCACCTCGCCCTTGAAGCGCGGCAGGGCGCGGGCGTCCAGCAGAGTGAGGCTGACATTGCCCAGGCGTTGCTGGAGGCTGTCGGCATCTATCAGCAGGCTGTCGTCGGGCTGGCCCGCAAAGTTGCCCGGCTGCACGGACGGCTCCACGGCAGTCAGCGACAGACCGGCATCACGCCAGGCCTTCAGGCCACCATCCAGCAGGAATACGCCATCGCGCTTGCCCAGCCAGGCCAGCAGCCACCAGGCACGGGCGGCAAAGGCGCCGGGGCCGTCGTCGTAGAGCACGATGGCGCTGTCGGCATTGACGCCCCAGTCGCGCAGCCTCGCGGCGAGTACCGCAGCGTCTGGCAGCGGATGGCGACCGGTCACGCCCTTGCTCACCGGGCCAGAGAGGTCACGCTCCAGGTCGGCGAAGCGGGCCTTGGGAATGTGGCTTTCGGTGTAGCTGCGCTGTCCGTAGACCGAGTCGTCGAGGGAGAAACGGCAGTCAAGGATGACCAGGCCCGGTTCATCCTGGCGGGCACTGAGTTGGGCAGGGCTGATGAGTTGCGCGAGCGACATGGCGGGGTCCTTGTCGTGACCATTGTTGTGGCGAGCATCATAAGGACGCCCGCATGGCCTGTCGCGCGTTATTGGCGGCGGCGCGGAGCCCGCGCCGCCCGTGCGTCAGCGGCAGGCGCTGCGCAGGCGCTGGAAGCCGGCGTCGAGATCGGCGATCAGGTCGTCCGGATGCTCCAGGCCGATGTGCAGGCGCACCAGCGGGCCATTCGCCTTCCAGGTGGTGGCGCTGCGGTGGGCGCTGGGGTTGGTCAGCAGGATCAGGCTTTCGAAACCGCCCCAGCTGAAACCCATGCCAAACAGTTGCATGTTGTCGAGCATGGCGCGGATAGCCTGCTCGGGCATTGCCTTGAGGACCACGCTAAATAGGCCGCACGCGCCGCTGAAGTCGCGCTTCCACAACTCATGGCCGGGGGCGCCGGGCAGTGCGGGGTAGAGGATCTGTTCCACTTCCGGTTGCTCGGCCAGCCATTGGGCGACCTGCTCTGCATTGCGCTGGTGCCGCTCCAGGCGGGTCGAAAGCGTGCGCAGGCCGCGCAGGGCCAGGTAGGCATCGTCGGCACTGACTGACAGGCCGAGCTGCTTGTAGAAGCCACGCACCTGTGGGAACAGCGCTTCGGTGGTCATGATCACGCCCATCAGCACATCGGAGTGACCGACGATGTACTTGGTCGCGGCGTGTATGGAAATGTCCACGCCGTGCTTGAAGGAGGCGAAATGCACCGGCGTGCCCCAGGTGTTGTCGAGCATCACCAGGGCACCGTGGGCATGGGCGACTTCGGCGATGCTGGGCACATCCTGCACTTCGAAGGTGAGCGAGCCCGGGGACTCAAGGAACACCACGCGGGTGTTGGGGCGCATCAGTTCGACGATGCCGCCGCCGATCAACGGGTCGTAGTAGGTGGTCTCGATGCCGAAACGCTTCAGGGTTTCGTCGCAGAAGGCGCGGGTCGGGTCGTAGACCGAGTCGGTCATCAGCAGATGATCGCCAGGCTTGAGCGTGGCCAGCAGGGCCGTGGTCAGGGCGCTCAGGCCGCTGGGGGTGAGCATGGCGCCGTAGGCACCTTCCAGCTCGGCCAGGGCACTCTCCAGGGAGCGGGTGGTGGGGTTGCCGTGGCGGCCATAGGTATTGAGGGTGCCATTTTGCGCGTGCAGGGCTTCCACGGTAGGGAAGAGCAGCGTGGAGGCGCGGTAGACCGGAGTATTCACGGTGCCACCGACGCGGCCCCGTTCGCGGCCTTCATGGGCCAGCAGCGTTTCGACATGCAGCTTGCGGTCGTCCACCTGGGTGTTTCCTCTGAATCCGATTAACGAGATGGGGCGGTGCCTTCCGTCAGGAGAGGCAACTGGCGTGGGGGAAAGATTACCGATGGGCGCGGGGAAATTCTTTGCTTTGATTTGCTGGGATCGGCATTAAGGTAGAAATAAAATCTACTTAATTAGAGATAAGTAGGAATATTTTTCTATTCGATGTCGTGGTGCGGAAATCATGGGTCGCCTGCTTGCTCCAGGTGACCGAGCGGCAGGGCCGTGGTGTGCTTGATCACTTCCATCGCGAAGCCGGAGCTGACGTCGGACAGGTCGGCAACGCGGATCAGGCGTTTGTACACCGCGTCATAGCCCTTGATGTCGGGCACCACGATCTTCAGCAGATAGTCCACGTCGCCGGTCATGCGGTAGATCTCGACGATCTCGGGGATGTCGCGGGTGCCTTCGATGAACTGGCGGGTCCAGTCGTCGCTATGGCGGCTGGTGCGGATGGTGACGAATACGGTGACTCCGAGCTTGAGCCGTTCAGCATCGCAAAGCGCCACCTGCTTCTGGATCACACCGTCCTCGCGCAGCTTCTGCAAGCGCCGCCAGCAGGGCGTGGGAGAGAGGTTTACCGCCTCGGCCAGTTCCGCGAGTGAGATGGAGGCGTCCTGCTGCAGGAGGGCGATGATCTGCAGGTCTTTCTTGTCCATGGGCTGGGTCCGTGGCGGATGCGTTTGGTCGGGAGGCTGGTGGGCCAAGTGTGTCGAAATGATGACAATCGGCATCATAAAGTCGCCCGTGAATGAAGTCGCGCGGGCAGAAGATGGGAGCGCTCGATGCCAAGCCTGCAAATACTGAGTGAACGTGCCTCGCTGGTCCGCCGTCTTGGCGTGATCCTGGGGACCTTGTCGGTGGTTTTCTACTACTGCTGTCTGGTGCTGGTGCGCGCGCCGCTGGGGCGTCTCGACCGCGCCTGCGTGGACCGCTATACCCGCGCCATGTCACGCCTGCTGCTGCGTCTGGTACGTATGAACCTGTCGGTGCACGGGACGATTCCCGACTTCAACGATGGTCGCCGTTACCTGATTCTCTGCAGCCATTCCAGCCACTACGACATTCCGGCCAGCTTCGTCGCCCTGCCGGGTTCGATCCGCATGCTGGCGAAGAAAGAGCTGTTCCGCATCCCCTTCCTCGGCCCCGCCATGCGTGCGGCGGAGTTTCCTTCCATCGACCGGCACAACCGCCGCCAGGCCCTGGCTGACCTCGACACCGCCCGGCGCATGATGGAGAGCGGAATCGTCCTCTGGGCCGCGCCAGAGGGCACGCGCTCCGCTGATGGTCGCCTGTTGAAATTCAAGAAGGGCTGCTTCCACCTGGCACTGGATACCGACGCGGTGATCATTCCCGTGTCCATCCGCGGCATCCACCGCGTGCTGCCGGCGCGTACCTTCCGCCTGAATCTCGGACAAAAAGTGGACGTGCATGTGGGCGAGCCAATCGATGCCAGCCAGTATGGCCCGGAGCGGCTCGGTGAGCTGATGACCGAGACTCGCGCGCGGATGGAGGGGTTGCTGGGGCGGGAGCCCGGTGACGCCACGAATCCTGTCGGGGCGACTTCATGCCCGCCCCCGGCGCGAACCTTGTAGGGGCGAATTCATTCGCCAAGCAGGACGCAGTCCTGCCGTAGGTTGGTGCTGAGCGTAGCGAACCCCGAGGTATGGGAGCCGAGACTGGCTGCCCTCTCCCCCGGCCCCTCTCCCTGAAGGGCGAGGGGTGACTTCATGCCCGCCCCCGGCGCGAACCTTGTAGGAGCTGGCTTGCCAGCGAAACGGGGCCATTCGCTGGCAAGCCAGCTCCTACGGGCAATGCAGCTGCTTGCAACAATTAATGCCGACATAGCCATTTCATTCGCCAAGCAGTGCAAGGCTCGCCTCGGTGTTCAACGAAACTTCAACTTCCCGATCCGGTCATTGTCCAGGCTGCCCAGGTAGAGGTAGTCACCCACCGGCTTGACCGAGGTCACCATGCGCAGGTGGGTGCCGCTGGTGTCGTGCAGGCTGTGGACGATCTCGCCTTTCTCGTTCAGTTGCAGCACCAGGCCGTAGGGCACCGGCTTGGGCCAGAACATGCGCGGCAGCTTGGCGATCTGCGCCTTCAGCCAGGGCTGGGTGTGCAGGAAGTCGGCATCGGCCTTGCGCGGGGAGGGCAGTGCGACCCAGAAGGTGCCCTGGTGGTCACCTTGCAGGTTGTCCGGCAGGCCCGGCAGGTTGTCGATGAACACGTCGTGGGCCCCGGCCTTCTCGCCGCTCAGCCAGTAGCGGGTGATGCGGTAGCGGTAGGTCTCGTTGACCAGCACGAAATCCTCGTTGGCCGACAGCGCCACGCCGTTGGCGAAGTAGAGGTCCTTGAGCAGCACCTCGGTCTTGCCGGTGGCCGGGTCGAAGCGCATCAGGCGGCCATGGGGGCGGGCTTCCAGCAGGTCCAGCAGGTAGTCCGGTTGCTGGAACTTGCTCGAGGCGTCAGTGAAGTAGATGCGGCCGTCCTGGGCGATGTCCAGGTCGTCGGTAAAGCGGAAGGGCACGCCCTCGGCCTCGCTGGCGAGCACTGTGATCTTTCCTTGCGGGTCAATGCGCAGCAGGCCCTTGTAGGCATCGCCGACGATCAGGTTGCCGGTGGCGTCGAAATCCATGCCCAGCGGCCGCCCGCCGGTTTCGGCGAAGGTCTCGACCTGGCCATTCTCGGCGATGCGCACGATGCGCCCGTCATGCAGGCCGGCATAGAGGCGGCCCTGGCCGTCGACGGCAGTGTCTTCCGGGCCATGCACCTGGCCCTGGGCGACCAGTTCGGCCTTCATCAGGGTGTCGTTCGGCTCCAGCACACCGGTCATTTCCGGCGCCTTCGGTGCATCCCAGGCCAGCGGGTCGATGGGAGACGGCGTGATGGCGAGATAGACCGTCAGCGCGACGATCAGCAGGGCGAATATGCCCAGCAGCTTCTTCATCTTCTTGTATCCATTCAGGTGAGGGGGTGGTCGGAGCCTTGTTCTTCTTCGCGCGGGCTTTTTAGCAGTCGTCCGCCCCCGGCGCCAGGGCTGAATGTTGCGGCATTAGACAGGCCGCAGTTGACAGGCGCCGGGTGGCTTTCGCAGTATCGGTGCCTTCGCTGCATTCAACCGAGCTTTCAATGCCCGCCATTGCCACCAACGCCGTTCTTGCCCTGGACCTCCCGGCCCAGGTGTCGGCTATTGGCGTTGCCGCGGACAAATCGAAGAAACAGTCGCTCATTTGACCGGGGCGCGCTGTCCCGTCAGATGGGCTGACAGGACAGTAGGCGCGAAGTAGGTCGATCCTTCCTCGAATCTCCCTCCCTGCATTCCTCCGACGGTGACTCTGACGGTCAGCCAAAGGAGATCTGCAATGCCTGTGTTTTCTGGAATCTGGGTTGCCCTGGTAACCCCCTTCAATGAAGGCTCCATCGACTTTCCCGCCCTGCGCCGCCTGGCCCGGCACCTGCTGGACGCCGGCGTTTCCGGCCTGGTGGCCTGCGGCACCACGGGGGAGGCGGCGGCCCTGTCCAAGGATGAGCAACTGGCCGTGCTGGACGCGCTGCTTGACGAGGTGCCCGGTGACCAACTGGTGATGGGCGTGGCAGGCAACAACCTGACGGAAGTGCTGGCCTTCCAACGCGAGGTGCAGCGCCGTCCCATCGCCGGCGTGCTGGTGCCGGCGCCTTACTACATCCGTCCGTCCCAGGACGGCCTGCTGGCCTGGTTCGGTGCCATTGCCGAAGCCTCGACGGTGCCGGTAATCCTCTATGACATTCCCTATCGCACCGGCGTGCGCCTGGAGCTGGACACCCTTCGGCAGTTGGCCCGGCACCCGAAAGTGGTGGCTATCAAGGACTGCGGCGGCAACCCGGAAACCACCCTGGCGTTGATCGCTGACGGCGAGCTGGACGTGCTGACGGGGGAGGATGGGCAGATCTTCAACACCCTGTGCATGGGCGGTCATGGAGCGATTGCCGCTTCGGCTCATATCCACCCGCAAGAGTTCGTGCGCATGGCCCATTGCATCGCCAACGGTGAACTCGAAGCCGCCAGAGTGATCTTCCAGAAACTGCAGCCGTTGATTCGCCTGGCCTTCGCCGAGCCCAATCCAGCCCCGGTGAAAAGCCTGCTTGCCATGCAAGGGCTGATCGTGGATGAGCTGCGCCTGCCCATGCAGCGCAGTTCCGCAACGCTGCTGCAACGCCTGCGTGTCGAGCTGGCCTAGGCGTTGGCCTGCCCCGCGCAAATCAGCCGCAACGGGGCGGGAGCGATGCAAGGCGCGAAGCGAGGACCCGGCGCGATATATACTGCGCGCCACTGATTCTAGGAGAGCCCTGTGGCCATCGACATTATCTGGATTCGCGACGACGCTTCGCTGGCCAAACACTGCGCCGAGTGGCGGCGTCTGCCCTTCGTGGCCCTGGACACCGAGTTCATGCGGGTCGATACCTTCTACCCGAAGGCCGGCCTGGTACAGGTCGGCGACAGTGAGCGAGCGTACCTGATCGACCCGCTCCTGATCGGCGACTGGTCGCCCTTCGCCGAACTGCTGGAAGACCACGCCGTGCTCAAGGTCCTGCATGCCTGTAGCGAGGACCTGGAAGTCTTCATGCGCCTGACCGGCGCCTTGCCGCAACCGCTGCTGGACACCCAACTGGCCGCCGGTTATCTCGGTATCGGCTATTCCATGGGCTATTCGCGCCTGGTGCAGGCGGTGCTCGGCATCGAGCTGCCCAAGGACGAAACCCGCTCCGACTGGCTGCAGCGCCCGCTCACCGAGATGCAAGTGCGCTATGCCGCCGAAGACGTGCAGCACCTGGCCGAGCTCTACGCCGCCCTGGAGCCGCGCCTGACCGACCTGAAACGTGCCTGGGTGCTGGAAGATGGCGCCGAGCTGGTGGCCAACCTGCGCCGCGAAGTCATTCCCGAAGAGCTTTACCGCGAGGCCAAGCTGGGCTGGAAACTCACTCGCGCCCAGCTCGCCGTGCTGCGCGAACTCTGCGCCTGGCGCGAGATCGAAGCGCGCCTGCGTGACCACCCGCGCAACCGCATCCTGCGTGAGCACAGCCTCTGGCCCCTGGCGCGCTTCCAGCCGGACAACCTCGTGGCCCTGGCGCGAATCGACGACATGCACCCGCGTACCGTGCGCCAGGACGGCAATACCTTGCTTAAATTGATTCGCGAGGCCGCTGAAACGCCGCCCGAGCAGTGGCCCGAGAAGCTGCCTGAGCCGCTGCCGCCGGAAGCCTCGCCGCTGCTGAAACAGCTGCGCGCCGTTGGCCAGGCCGAAGCCGAACGCCTGGGCATGGCACCGGAATTGATGCTGCGCAAGAAGCACCTGGAGGCCCTGCTCAAGACCGGCTTCCCCGACGGCCCCTACAGCCTGCCCGAGGGGCTGCGTGGCTGGCGCCGCGAGCTGATGGGCCAGGCCCTGCTGGACACCCTGGCCACGGCCGGCCAATGAACCCTTTCGCCGTGCCCGCTGGCACGGCTCGCCCCATGAGCCTGACCATGAAACGTATCTGCTCCATCTTCAAAAGCCCGCGCAAGAACGAGATGTACCTCTATGTCGACAAACGCGAAGCCCTGAGCCGTGTGCCTGAAGCCCTGCTGAGCGCCTTCGGTGCGCCGCAGCATGCCTTCGACCTGGTACTCACCCCTGAGCGCCAACTGGCCCGTGAAGACATCGGCAAGGTGCTGGAGAACATCGAGAAGCAGGGGTTCCACCTGCAGATGCCGCCCGTCCAGGACGAATACATCGAACATCTGCCGGAAGAACTGCTGCGGATGAACGATCCCCTCTGATGAAAATCCTCATCGCCGAAGAGGAGTTCGCGCTTTACGCCGATCTGCTGCGAAGCGAAACCGGCCTGCAGCTGCATGGTGGCAGCGAGGCGGAGCGCCTGCTGGAGGCCGCGCGGGAATGCCCGATCTGGCTGGGCCAGCCGGACTTGCTGGCGCAACTGCTGCGCCAGGGCTGCAAGCCGGAGTGGATGCAGTCCACCTGGGCCGGCATCACGCCGCTGCTGGCGGCCGACCTGCCCAACGACTACCAACTGACCCGCGCAGTCGGCATCTTCGGCCAGGTCATGGCCGAGTACGTACTCACTTACCTGCTGGCACACCAGCGGCAAACCCTCTCGCGGGTTGCTGCCCAGGCCGAGAAGCGCTGGGATAATCGCCTGCCGAGCAGTCTGGTGGGGAAGCGGGTGCTGATCGTCGGCAGTGGTGATATCGGCCAGAGCGTGGCGGGCTTCCTCGAACCCTTCGGCGTCGAACTCCACGGCATCGCCCGCGAGCCCCGTCAACTGGAGCCCTTCGAGCGGGTCTTCGGCATGGAGTCCCTGGCGGAACAGGTGGGGTGGGCGGACTGCGTGGTGAACCTGCTGCCCGACACGCCGGCCACCCGCGATATCTACGATGCCGCGATTTTTGAGCGCATGCGCCCAACCGCGCTGTTCATCAACGCCGGCCGCGGCGTGGCAGTGGTGGACCATGACCTGGTGGCGGCGTTGCAGGCCGGGCAACTGGCCGGTGCCGTGATCGATGTCTGCCGTGAAGAGCCGCTGCCCGCCTGGCACCCGTTCTGGACCGCCCCCAACCTGCTGGTCACGGGCCACAGCTCGGCGCCAACGCTGCCCAGCGCCATGGCACGGTTGTTCGTCGACAACCTGGGGCGCTACCGCGCCGGGGAACCGCTCAGGGGGCAAGTCAGCTTCGAGCGAGGCTACTGAGTTCGCCGCGCTGTAACCAATGGTCAGCTATGCTTGGCCGACACCCCGGACCCGACTAGACTACGCGCCCCCGAAATAACCCCCCGTACGCCATGGCCGCCAAAGTCGAACCCTTCTGGAAGCGCAAGACCCTCGATCAGCTCGATCAGGAAGAATGGGAATCGCTCTGCGATGGCTGCGGACTTTGCTGCCTGCAGAAGCTGGAAGATGAGGACGACGGCAGCGTCTATTACACGCGCATCGCCTGCAAGCTGCTGGATCTGAAGACCTGCCGCTGCACCGACTACGCCAATCGACGCCAGTTCGTTGCCGACTGCATCCAACTCACCCCGGCCCAGGCCGATCAGTTCAGCTGGTTGCCGCCCACCTGCGGTTACCGCCTGGTGGCCGAAGGCAAGGACCTGCCGCCCTGGCACCATCTGATCTGCAATGACCCCGAAGCGGTGCACAAGGCCGGCATCTCCCAATCCGGACGCATGCTCAGTGAAAACAGCGTGGCCGAGGATGATTGGGAGGAGTATCTGATTTTTCGCGCCGGTTGAAGCGGGTCACGGATCAAACCGCTGCCGTTCGAGTCTCAGGGACTGACTGTCACACCCACCAAGGAAACCATCCTCGATGTCCGCCCGTTCCCAGCTCCTGCTGTCCACCGCCCTGCTGACCCTGAGCGCCCCGCTGTGGGCAGCGAAGAAGGTCGATCTCGACTATCAGGTGCGCTTTCTACCCGAGAGCGACCAGGCCGAAGTCAGCCTGGTACTGGAGAAAGGCGACGGCGTGCGCAGCCTGCGTTTCGACCTGGGCGACAAGGGTTACTACAGCGACTTCAAGGCCAGCGGCAGCTGGACCCAGGATGACCCGCAACACGGCACCTGGGTGCCCGGCGACGGCAAGGCCAGCCTGAGCTACAAGGTGCGTGTCAGTCACCCGCGTGGCGATGGTCGTTTCGATGCCCGTATGACCCCCGACTGGGCGTTGCTGCGGGGCGATGACCTGGTGCCGGCGGCGCGCCTGGACATGGTGGATGGCATCGAACTGGTGGCGCGCCTGCAGATCGATATGCCCAAGGGGTGGAAGTCGGTGGAAACCGGCTGGCCACGCGTCGGAAAGAACCGCTTCCGCATCGACAACCCCGAGCGCATGTTCGACCGTCCCACCGGCTGGATCCTGGCCGGCAAGCTGGGCAGTCGCCGTGCCACCCTGGGGGCCACCGACGTCACCGTCAGTGCGCCGGTGGGCGAGGGCATGCGGCGCATGGACATCCTCACCCTGCTGACCTTTGTCTGGCCCCATGCCCAGGAAGTCTTTCCCCGCGAGCCGGGCAAGCTGCTGATCGTCGGGGCCAACGACCCCATGTGGCGAGGCGGCCTGTCTGCCCCCAACTCCTACTTCATGCACTCGGCGCGACCGCTGGTGAGCGAGAACGGCACCAGTTCCCTGGTGCATGAGCTGGTGCATGTGCTCAGCCGGATCAGTGATACCGACAAGAGCGACTGGATCAGCGAAGGGGTGGCCGAGTACTACGCCATCGAGCTGCTGCGCCGTGCCGGTGGTCTGAGCGACGATCGCTACGAGGCCATTCGCAAGCAGCTGCGCCAGTGGAGCAAGAAGGTCGACAGCCTGCGCGGCGAACAGGCCAGCGGCGCCGTCACCGCCCGCGCCGTGCTGCTGCTGCAGGACCTGGACAAGGAAATCCGCCTGCGCACTGACGGCCAGCGCTCCATGGACGACGTCGCCCGAGGCCTGATGCGCCTGGACAAGGCCAGCACCAAGGACTTCATCGAAATCACCGAAAACATCATGGGCGGCGCGTCGGACGTGCTGGATACCAAGCTGTTGCGTTGATTGCAGCGCGTTTTCTGTAGGGGCGAATTCGCCCCCACAGGGATCAATTTCCCACTGTCGGCCTACATCTCTCCCCGCCGCCCGCTCAACAGTTCCAGCATGGCTGCCGCCGTCGGCTCGGACGATGCCGGGTTCTGCCCGGTGATCAGGTTGCCGTCGGTGACCACATGGGGCTGCCAGTCCGCCACCTTGGAGTAATGGCCGCCGTTCTCCTTCAGCGCATCTTCCAGCAGGAAGGGCACCACGTCGGCCAGGCCCACGGCGGTTTCCTCGGAGTTGGAAAAGCCGGTCACTGCATTGCCCTGCACCAGCGGCGCGCCGTCCGGGGCTTTGGCGTTGAGCAGCACCGCCGGGGCGTGGCACACGGCGCCCACCGGCTTGCCGGCGGCGTAGAAGCTTTCGACCAGAACGATGGAGTGCAGGTCGTCGACCAGGTCCCACAGCGGGCCGTGGCCACCGGGGTAGAAGAGGGCGTCGTAGTCCCCCGGCACCAGCCCGGCCAGTATATGGGTGTTGGCCAGTGCACGGCGCGCCTCGTCATCCTCGCGGAACCTGTGGGTTGCCTCGGTCTGGGCGTCCGGGTCGTCGCTCTTCGGGTCCAGCGGCGGCTGGCCGCCTCTGGGCGAGGCCAGCACCACCTCGGCGCCGGCATCGCGGAAGGCGAAATAGGGCGCGGCGAACTCCTCCAGCCAGAAACCGGTCTTCTTGCCGGTGTTGCCCAACTGGTCGTGGGAGGTCAGTACCATCAGGATCTTCATCGTGATCTCCTTGCGGACTCGGTGACGAACGGCCCGGTGGGCTATTCCTCGCGCTTCAACAGGTTGCCGATGTCGGCGAACGCCTTGTAGGTGGTGCGCGGACCCTGCCGCGCGCCGGGTTCTTCCTCGCTGTGCCACTGCTGGTCGGTGTAGCGGGCGTGCTCGTTGTCATGACAGTAGAGGCAGAGCAGCTCCCAGTTCGAACCGTCCGGCGGGTTGTTGTCATGATTGTGATCGCGGTGATGCACCGTAAGTTCGGACAGGCGCTTGCCGCTGAACTCGCGTCCACAACGGCCACATACCCAGGGAAACAGCTTCAGTGCCTGCTCCCGGTAGCTGTGTTCGCGCCGCTTGCGTTCGTCGGCAAGCAGTTTGTCCAGCTTGCTCGCGGGCGGTGCTGATCGCTCTGTGCCCATTGGTTGCGCTCCTGAGTCTGGATCTGTGAAAAGTCTAGTCCGGGCATGCCGGATCGCGGGTATCCCGTCGCACGGGGCGCCGCGCCGGCCGTCGGGGTTTAGACTCAGACAAGGTATGAACCGGAGGCAGCCCATGAAGCTTTCGCACAGGTCGTTGCTGCTGGCGCTGGCCCTGATCGCCGGCAGCGCGGCCGCGCAAAATCCACCGTTGCTGCGTGCGCCCTTGCAGGCGCCGGCCGGTTCGCCCGGCACCGTCAATCCGCAGCCTTATCCGCAGGTGACGCCGCGTGCGATCACTCGTCCGGCGCCGCAGAGCGGCAGCCCGCAGATGATGAAAAGGCCGGACCAGGAGCAGCGCCTGCGCGAATCCCTGGAGCAGCGCGACCAGCCGATTCCGGTGCTGGAGCAGCAACTGGAGCGCAACACCAAGGGACTCGGGACCGGCACCGGCAATCCCTGATCGTTACTGAGGCAGCCCCAGCACCTTGAGCAGGAAGGCGTACTCCAGCGCCACGTCGCGCAGCGCCTGGTAGCGGCCGCTCATGCCGCCATGGCCGGCGCCAAGGTCGGTCTTGAGCAGCAGCGGGTTGCTGTCGGTCTTCGTCGCACGCAGGCGGGCCACCCATTTTGCGGCTTCCCAGTACTGCACGCGGCTGTCGTTGTAGCCGGCCACCACCAGCATCGCCGGGTAGGCTTGGGCGCTTACGTTCTCGTAGGGCGCGTAGCCCTTGATCCGCGCGAACACCTCCGGCTCGTTCGGGTCGCCCCATTCGTCATACTCGGTCACGGTCAGCGGCAGGTCGGGGTTCTGCATGGTGTTCAGCACATCCACGAACGGCACTTCGGCGATGGCGGCGGCGAACAGCTCTGGGCGCAGGTTCAGCACCGCCCCCATCAGCAAGCCCCCGGCGCTGCCGCCGCTGATGGCCAGTTGCGCGGAGGTGGTGTAGCCCTCGGCGATCAGGTGCTCGGCGCAGGCGATGAAGTCGCCGAAGCTGTTGGTCTTGTGTTCCAGCTTGCCGGCGCGGTACCAGGCCTCACCCAGCTCACCGCCGCCGCGCACATGAGCGATGGCGAATACGAACCCGCGCTCCAGCAGGCTCAGCCGCGCATGGGAGAACCAGGGATCGAGGCTCTCGCCATAGGCGCCGTAGCCGTACAGGTAGAGCGGGGCGGGCTTGCCCAGGGTGTCGCGGTGCGCCACCAGGCTGATGGGGATGCGCGTACCGTCCGCCGCCGTCGCCCAGAGACGCTGGCTGACAAAGGCGTCCGCATCGAAGGGGCCTTCCACCGGCGTTTCCTTGAGCACCTTCTGCGCGCCTGTGGCCAGCTCCAGTTGGCGCACCTGTGCCGGGCGGTTGAGAGCCTCGTAGCGCAGGCGGACCACCGGGCTGTCGAACTCCAGGCTGTCCTGCACGTAGAGGCTGTAGGCTGCATCCGGCAACTGGAGCGGGTAGGGCGCCGCGCCTTGCGGGTGCACCTGGATGATTGGCAGGCCCCCTTCGCGCAGGCTCAGGACGAAGCCGCCGGCATTCAGGCTGACGCCTTCCAGCATGCGCGTCTCGTCATGGGCGATCAGCGTCTGCCAGCGGGCGCGAGCGGGCACGGCTTCGGTGCTCTGGTAGAGCGCGAAGTTGATGCCGCTCTGGTTGCTGCGGATCAACCAGGCCCACTGGCCGTCCAGCTTGCCGTGGTCGATGTAGTACTCGTGCTCTTCTTCGCGCTCGGCCACGCAGGCCCAGGCACCTTCAGGGGTGTCGGCATCCAGCACCCAGGCTTCGCTGGTGGTCTTGCTGTTGAGCAGAAGGATCAGTTGGCGCTCGGAGCTGGCGCGGTAGCAATGCAGGAAAAAGCGTCCGTCGCCTTCCTCGAATACCAGAGCGGCGCCGGGTTCGCCCAGGCGGGTGCGGTAGAGGCGGTGCGGGCGATGGGTGTCGTCCAGTTCACCAAAGAACAGCGTGGCGCTGTCGTTGGCCCAGGTCATGCTGCCGTCGCAGTGCTCGAAGGGCAGGGCGGTGATTTCTCCGGTGGCCAGTTCCTTGACGAACAACTGGTAGATCTCGTCGCCGCTGGTATCCAGGCTGTAGGCCAGGCGTGCGTGGTCGGGGCTGATGCTGAAGGCGCCAATGGACAGGAAGCCGCCAGCGGCCAGCTCGTTCGGGTCCAGCAGCAGTTCTTCGCCGAGGTCGTCCAGGGTCAGGGAGCCGTCGGCCGGGCGCGGGCAGCGGTAGTGGCGCGGGTATTCGTCACCGGCGGTGGTGCGCTGGTAGTAGAGCCAGGGGCCCCAGGGCACCGGTAGGGACAGGTCGGTTTCGCGGATGCGGCCCTTGATCTCCTGGAACAGCGTCTCGCGCAGCGCCTTCTGATCGGCCAGCACGGTTTCCAGCCAGGCGTTTTCCGCCTCGAGGTGGGCGAGCACGTCGGGCGCATCGCGCTCCTCCAGCCAGCGGTAGGGGTCGTCACCGGGTTCGATGCGGGCGATGGGGGCTTGGGACATGGGCACTCTCGAAGGCAGGCGGGGCGGCGACGGCAGGAGCGCCGGAACCGTGAAAAGCGTTTATCATAAGCGCCCTTTTGCCAGCCTTGCCACGGATGCCAATGACTGAAAACGACTACCTGCTCGCCTGGGCTGCCTACGGAGTGGCCGCGCTCGGCTGCCTGCTGGTCTGGTTCCGCCTCACGGGCTGGATGTGGCGCTGGCTGCGTGAGCCGCTGCGTCTGCTGATGGCCGTGCTGTTGCTGACCCCCACCATCGTCGACCCGGCCAAGGACATGTTCGCCCCGGCGGTGGCCATCACCGCGCTGGATGTGCTGTTCAAGGTCGGCAACAACGCCTGGAAAGCTACCCTCGATCTGACCATGTACAGCATCATCGCGCTGGCCGTGTACCTGGTATACGCCGGCATCCGCTGGCCCATCGAGAACAAGCTCAAGGCCCGCCGTGCCGAACGCGAAGCAGCCCAGCAGGCTGAAGAAGAGCCGACGCTGCGCGAAGTCATGCGTGACAGCAAACCCGAGGCGGACACCCGCTACGACCAGAACGGCGACCGCCGCCTGCGCATCGAACCCCGCCTCTGATGCACCGGGCCTTGCGGCCCGGTCACGGGACGTTCAGCATGGACCACCCCGGCCCGGAACGTCCCTTTCACTTCCCGGTGCGGGAAGTCGCCCCCTTACAAGAACGCCTGACGCCAGAGTCCTGAACCATGTGCGAATTGCTCGGCATGAGCGCCAACGTCCCCACCGATATCGTTTTTAGCTTCACCGGCCTGATGCAACGTGGCGGCGGCACCGGCCCGCACCGCGACGGCTGGGGCATCGGCTTCTATGAAGGGCGCGGCCTGCGCCTGTTCCAGGACCCGGCCGCGAGCATCGAGTCCGAGGTGGCGCGCCTGGTCCAGCGTTACCCGATCAAGAGCGAAACCGTCATCGGCCACATTCGCCAGGCCAACGTCGGCAAGGTCTGCCTGTCCAACACCCATCCGTTCGTCCGCGAGCTCTGGGGCCGCAATTGGTGCTTTGCGCACAACGGCCAACTGTCCGGCTTCGAGCCGCCCAGAGGCTTCTACTGCCCGGTGGGCGATACCGACAGCGAAGCGGCCTTCTGCAACCTGCTCAACCGCGTGCGCGGCGCTTTTCCCGAACCGGTGATGGCGGAGATCCTCCTGCCGGTGCTGATCCAGGCCTGCTTCGAATTTCGCCAGAAGGGCGTGTTCAACTGCCTGCTCAGCGACGGCGACTGGCTGTTCAGCTTCTGCTCCACCAAGCTGGCCCACATCACCCGTCGCGCGCCCTTCGGCCCAGCACGCCTGAAGGACGCCGACCTGACCGTGGACTTCCAGGCCGAAACCACCCCCAACGACGTGGTCACGGTGATTGCCACCGAACCGCTGACCGACAACGAAAACTGGAACATCTTCCAGCCCGGCGAGTGGATCCTCTGGCGCCGCGGCGAGATCGTCACCCAGGGCCGGGCCTGACAACAGGAGATACAGGGAATGTTGCGAAGCTACCTGCGCCTGATCCTGTTCACCCTGGGCCTGCTGGTCGGGGTGCAGGTGCCGGGGTTTATCGAAGACTACGCCCAGCGCGTCGACGCCCACCGGCTGGAAGCGGAGCAGGGCCTCAAGGGCTTCCGTGAAACCGCCCAGCGCTTCTTCGAGGGCGACCTCGACGCCCTGGTCGCCCACTACCGCGCAAGCGCTGACCCGGTCATGCGCAGCGACGCCGACAGCGTGGCCCTCCTCGTCACCCGCAACGACCTGATGCAACGTGAATGGCGCGCTCTGCAGGGCCCCTGGTACCAGCGCGCCTGGCATGTACTGACCATGGCCAACCCCGAGCTGCGCCAGGAAACCCTCACCGCCTACAGCTACCAACTGCTGCTCAAACCCGAGGCCATCGCCTGGGGCCTGGCCTGCGGCCTGCTGCTGGCGTGGCTGCTGGAAAGCCTCCTCCTGCTCATCGGCGCCGCAGCTGGCATCGTCCGCAGCAAGAAGGTGCAGCAGCGGCATTGGCGGTGACGCTCATGCCGCCCATCCATTGCCAGAGAGGGAAGAAATGGTCACCTGTTACCTGAGATATGTCCTGGACCCGTACAAGCTCAGTGAGTTCGAGCACTACGGAAAGCTGTGGATTCCGCTGGTGGAAAAGTTCGGCGGCCAGCACCACGGCTACTTCCTGCCGTCCGAAGGCGCGAACAACATCGCGCTCGCGATGTTCTCCTTTCCCAGTCTTGCGGACTACGAGCACTACCGGCAGCAATCGATGAACGACCCGGAATGCATCGCCGCCTTCAAGTACGCGGAAGAGACCCGGTGCATCCTCAGCTACGAGCGCTCGTTCTTCAGGCCCGTGTTTGGCGCGTAGAGAGCACTGGCGGTGCTCTATCGGACCATCGCTGATGGGTATCGCTGCGCTCCAGCGGAGCGCCGCCCGCCACATCCTGCGAGTGGCACGTCTCGAATCCGTGTGTTGCGGCTGAGCTCGATCCGCTGCCAGCCGATCACGTTTCCACCGTTCCCACTTCCTGCCGCAATGCATCAGCCAATGTCTGGAATGCCTCTAGCAGCCGTCCTTCGTCCCCGGAGGCATTACCCGGTCCCCTCTCCGCTTCCAGCTCGGCTCGTCCTTCAGCGACGGGGCATCATGCGCCAGCTACAGCCTTGCCCTGGAACTCGTCGATGACGTCGGCCACCGAAACCGTGTGACCGAAGTTGCCGAAGCGTTCCTCCAGCCCTTCGGCGCGCAGTATGTCCCGTACTTGCGCATGGGCCCCGACGGGGCGCAAGCGTATCCCCAGCGTCTGCAGTTCCCCGTGCAAGGTTTCGAGCATACGTACGCCGGCCAAGTCGACGAGCGGGGAGGCGGACATGTCGCAGACCACCAGCTTCAACGCGTCGGGGGTAGAGCGGATTTTCTGCCAGAGCACATCGCGAACGTGCTCGACGTTAAAGTAGAGCAACGATGCTTCGACGCGGAATACCAACACGCCCGGTACGGCCAGGTTTTCGGGGTTGCGAATCATGTCGGAATAGCTCCGAGTGCCGGGGATCTGGCCGAGAAACGCCACGTGGGGGTGCGCGACGCGATGGATCAACAACAGGAGCGACACCAGTACCGCCAGCAGCACGCCCTTGAGAATCCCCAGCAGCAGCACGGCGGTGAAGGCCACCATCGACACGCTGAATTCGAAGCGACTCAAGCGCCAGACGTGGCGCAGCTCGCGGATGTTGATCAAGCCTTTGACGGCCACCAGCACGATGGCCGCAAGCACCACATTGGGCAGGTTGGCCAGCAGGCCGGTCAGGAACATCAGGCACAAGGCGATGGTGATCGAGGCAAAGACCAGTGCCAGCGGCGACTTGGCACCGGCTTTGTCATTTACCGACGATTGAGACAGACCGCCGGCCACCGGATAGGCCTGGAACAAGGCTGCACCCAGATTCGCGGCACCCAGGCCAAGCAGCTCCTGGCGTGGATCAATTTCCTGGCCATGCGCCTGGGCCAGGGCTCGGGCTGCTGAAACGCTTTCCACATAGGCCAGCAGCATGCAAGCGAACGCGAGGGGAATGACCCCGTCCACGTCCCGCAGTCGCAGCTCCGGGAGATGGAAGTCGGGAAAACCGGTCGGCAAAGCCCCGACAACCGTGAAGCCAAGGCTGCTCAGCGGCGTCGCCGACAGGGCGATGATCGAAATCACCACCACGAACAAGGCCACCGGGCGGCCCGGCAGAAACCTTTCCCCGAGCATCAGCGCCGCGATGGCTACCAGGCCGAACATCAGTACAGCGAAGTTGGTATCGGGAAGTTGGCCGGCCAGGACAATGATGCGCTCGAAGAAGTCTTCCCCGCCTCCCTTGACCCCGAACAGCTTGGGCAACTGGGTCATCGCAATGGTCAGCGCTGCGCCGGCCTTGAAACCCAGCAGAATGGTCTCGCTGATGAAGTTGACCAGCGAGCTCAGGCGCAGCAGCCATGCCAGCGTACACATGGCGGCGATGACCAGCGCTGTCAGCGCCGCTATGTCGGCCCAACGTGTCGGATCGCCCCCCGCCATGCCCGCAACCGTGACGCCGATGAGCATCGAGATGGCAGATGTGGGGCCGATGGCCAACTGGCGAGAAGAGCCAAACAGGGCATAGAACAGGCCGCCGACCAGATAGCAGTAGATGCCGTACTGCGGCGGAAGACCCGCGAGCAAGGCATAGGCGAGGGAAACCGGAATGCCGTAGGCCGCCAGGGTCACACCCGCGATAACGTCACTGCGAAGCCATTGCGCTCGGTAGGCCGGGAGCCACTGGGCTGGAGGAAAGGCCGCGCGCCAGCCGTGAACCGGCGCATGGGCGGCAGGACTCGTTGCGGGCGTCGCCTTATCGGTCGTGGGGGGATCGCTTCTCGGCATAAGTCCATCCGTCCTGCAGGCGGAGCGTCGGTCTTCTACCACCTCGACTGCAACATGACCGCGGTGGGACTCAGCGATCTGTGCAGTGTAGATCGTCCCGATTGTGCCAGCGAAAGCGGGCGGGGCTATGCCGGCGCGCCATCACTGCGCCGGAATGGTGATCAGCGGCAGATTGTCGTTCCCCTTGGCCTCCGACAGCGTGAAGAAAAACATGATGGCGGCCAGTGCCCGCTTCGCCTGCCAATTGCTGTCGTCGATCCAGAACCAGTGATCGCGATAACGCACGGCCGTGTAGGCGTGCTCGGGCTTTTCCTTGCCGCTGCGAATGAGAATCCCTGATGCGCGATTCTCCACGCTACCGGTGTCGACGGTCGGCACGGCACTCCCGTCCTGGATATGCGCTTGGGGCGCTTCGATGTAGCTGGAGAAGGCCGTCATGATCTGCAGCATCGAACGGCTGTTGACTGACAGTTCGCCCGCTTCGCCGCGTGCCGGCGAGTACTTGAGCACGAGCCGCTCACTGTCTTCCGGCAAGTGCAGCAAGCGGCGGAGCTGCTTCTGTTTTTCCAGTATTTCCGGCTCTACATCATCCCGCCGCATGATCAGCAGCGCGGTCGTTCCGGTGGCTTTGTCGTCTTCCACGCGCAAACCCACGGCGCCTGCGACCTGGATATCGCGAAGCAGCGCCAGGGCACGCAGGAACTCCGGTTCAGCTTCGCGCACGGTGCCTGCCAATGCCGTGCGATTGCGGACACCATTGAGCGACTCGACCGTCAGCCCGAGGATGAAGTCCGCCGCATAGCCTGACTGGAGCAAGGAGAAAATATTCTTTGGGTCGATGGGGGTCAGCAGTCCGATCAGGAACTTCTCACCGGTCATCGGCACATAGGTAATCGTGGGGCGGTCGGTGTACTTGCCGTTGGCGCCCAGCACGACGCTGTTGCCCTGAATGGCATCGGCCGAGGAAATCTGGCCGCCAATGCTGCCTCCGGTTTCCAGCGAGTAACCGGCGACTATCGAGGCAACGTCGACAAACACGGGCATGTCCATGTAGCGCAGCTTGACGATGTTGAGCAGGGTTTGCTGCTTCCAGGAATCGGCTATGGCCGAACTGTAATCGAAGCGATCCATCGTCACGGTCGCGGGGCCGATGCTCGCGCAACCCGACAGCGCCAAAGACGCAACCACGGCGGAAATGAGAAGGATCGTCTTGTTCGGAGTCACTCTCACCATCCTCGACTGGGGATCGGCGGTCCGATCATGGCCCACAACCTGAGAGGTTAGCCCAGCCCCGCAAGCCTCAGCGTCGCTCCGCAACATCCGCCCACGCGGACATCCGGGCCGAGGGTGTGCATAAGGCTGAAAGTTCATCTTTCATCATTATTGAGGGCGACCAACACGGAGTTCGTGCCGGGGTCCGAGGGCCAACCGACGATGACTGTGAGCGGGATAGGGTGGGGCGCAATCATGGCAGCCAGCAAGAAAACCACCAGCACGGCAAAGGGCAATTCGGCCAAGGCAGCAGCGGCCGTAACGCAATTCCGCTCTCGCGAGGAACGACTGAGTGCCGGGAAGCTGCTGCGAGACAGGGTGCCGCGCAGCAGCCATGCCGCCTGGACAACAAAGGACAAGCGACGGGACCCGATCGCGATACTCGAAGAATCGAACAAGGATCGGCTTCAGGAGCTGGTGCCGATCCGCTACGGACGCATGCTCCGCAGCCCCTTTACCTTCCTCCGGGGCTCGGCGGCGCTCATGGCCCATGACCTGGCCAGAACCCCCGACATCGGCGTGCAGGTGCAGGCCTGCGGCGACTGCCACCTCTTGAATTTCGGTCTGTTCGCCACGCCAGAGCGCAACCTGGTGTTCGACCTCAACGACTTCGACGAAACCCTTCCCGCCCCCTGGGAGTGGGATATCAAACGGCTCGCCGTGAGTTTTGCGGTTGCCGGACGCGATAACGGGCTGTCCGATGACCAGGCACGGGAAGCCGCGGTGGCTTGTGTGCGCGCCTATCGGGAGAGCCTGCACGAATACTCCAGTAAGAACCCGCTGGAGGTCTGGTACTCGCGCCTGGACATGGACACCCTGATCGAGATGGCGCCCGATGAAAAGGTGAAAAAGAGCCGCCAGCAACTTGCCGATAAAGCCCGCGCGCGGGTGGTCGAAAACGTCTTTCCCAAGATTACCGAGCAGGTTGCCGGGCTGCCGCGCATCGTCGATCAACCCCCGATCCTGTACCACGTCGACACACCACGATTCCTGGAAACGGCCCACCGTGCGATGGCGGACTACCGTTCGACGCTGTCCGACGAACGTCGCGTTCTCCTGGATCGCTATCGCCTGGTGGACGTAGCCATGAAAGTCGTGGGCATTGGCAGCGTTGGCACCCGCTGCTTCATCGGATTGTTCTTCTCCGAAGAAAACCATCCCCTGATTCTTCAGTTCAAAGAATCCTGTCGCTCGGTTCTCGAACCCTATGCGGGGAAAAGCCAGTACGCGAACCAGGGGCAGCGCGTTGTGATGGGGCAGCGGCTCATGCAGTCCTCCAGCGACATTTTCCTGGGCTGGACGCGAGGCCAGGGTGGGCATGATTACTTTGTCCGGCAGATGCGTGACATGAAGATGTCCGTGCCTATCGAGGGGGTTTCAGCCACGCGGCTCAAACGCTATGCCGGAATCTGTGGCATTACCTTGGCCCGCGCCCATGCCAAGTCGGGTGATAGTGCGACCATCACGGGTTACCTGGGCAATGGCGACAGTTTCGATGAGGCACTGGGTGACTTTTCCCTCGTCTATGCCGATCAGACGGAGCAGGATCATGCGGCCTTGGTGAAGGCCGTGAAGTCCGGGCGATTGGAGGCCCTTATTGAGGAGGAGTAATGATCAGTTTGGGTGTACGGACCTGAGACATGGCTGACGGGTGTGCGGAGACAAGGTGGACACATCATGGTTCGCAATCCGGGCTGTTCAGGTCGATCGTTCCGAGCCGGTGATGACAGAAACAGACGTCGAACAGCCCATCGCTATCCTGGCGGGGTTGAAACACGGGCGCCTCGCCACCGGCCGCTCTCCGCTTCAGGGTGAGCGGCCGGGGGAGGGGAACCGGGCCAGCCTCGGACGCCGCTAGCAGTCCCCAGGCGGAATCTGTCGACTGCGAGTGCGTTCAGTCCAGGTACGCAGCAGGTAGATGACGGCATCGGCCAGGCTCCATGCGAGGTTGCAGCCGAAAGCCGCGATCAGCATGGTTCTTGCCTCTTCACGGCCTGCCCTGGCAACGCTCTGCGATCCAATGAAGGTCATTGCCATCAGCAGTCCGAATATCACTTCGGTGATGCGGTCGACGGGTTCGAGTATTGGCTGCCGGGTGCCTCTTTCCTCGTGTTCCATCGCAGACCCTCGCTCTATCAGCTTCGCGAGAGACGTGTAGGCAAGGCGTCAGAGCCGCGCGGGTTTCAGGGGCGACCCAGACCCAGACCGGCGTCCTGCCCGCACTCGTGATCCTGTGGTCGCCGTTGATTAACGTGTGATCCGCACTGGAACTCGGCATGGCGCCAACTACGCTTGAGCCTGTCCCCACGGCGGGGATCGCCCTGACTCCCGACCTGATAGCGGGAGCAGAAGCGAGGAGTCCAATTCTCTTTTCCGCACTTTGCATCCTGCTTTCCAGGTAACTGGAGGGCGGACATTCAGATTTTTCCATCGGGGGTTCACCATGCGTTCGAACGTGATTGCTGTAACGGTCGCTGCACTTCTGGCCACGGGGGGATGCTCGAGCACAATGGTCGAGCCGGCCAATTACTCGGGTTTCCTTCCGAACTACCAGGTGTTGGAAGAGCAGGAGTCCGCCAGTGGGGTGAAGGTAGCCCGCTGGATAGATCCCGACATCGACCTCTCGCGCTATAGCAGCATTTATTTGGAGCCCAGCCAGTTCTACCCGCGTCCCCAGTCCAGCCCGCAGATACCCCAGGCCACGCTGGATGACATCACCCGGTACTACGATGCGGCGCTGAGGCGAGAGCTCGGATCGGTGGTGAGGATCAGCGACTCGCCCACGGCCGACAGTGTCATAGTGCGTCCGGCCATTACCGCTGTTTCGACGTCCACCGAGGGGCTCAAACCTTACGAGGTGATTCCCATCGCTCTTGTCGTCGCCGCGACATCCACAGCGATTGGCGCCCGGGACCAGCAAGTGGAAATCGCCACCGAAGCGATGTTCCTCGATGGCGGCAATTCCAAACTCCTGGCGGAGGTGGTGCGCCAAGGCACCGGCGAAAGTTTGGAGAACAAGGAAGCGGTGCTTTCGGTGAAGAACATCCAGCCCGTAATTGACGGGTGGGCAAGCGACATGAGACTCGCCTATCTCCAGTTCCACAAACGTCCCTGACTCAGGCCGGCTGCCGCAAGGTGAGCTGGCCAGCGAGCACCGTCAGCTGGGCGCAGCTCTCTCGCACGCAGAAATAAGGCCCGCCATAAGGCGGGCCACAAACCGTCCCGCAAAATACTCAGCAGGCGTCGTGCATACCATCGTCGATGGTGATGCCCTCTGCTCGCATCTGCTTGATCCGGAGAAAAGGGGACCGGCTAATGGGTGTCCCCTTTTTGCCCCACTCGTTCCCTCCAGCCCGCTGGGATGCAATTTGATCGCGTGATGCAGCAGCGGATGATTCCCGTTTTGATCTAGAATGCGCTTCCTTCCGTCGAGGCCAGCCATTCATGGATGTTCTCTTGTACGTCCATGAGCGCGTGGCCAAGTGGACGATCGATCCCGTAATCACCCAGTTCGCCGGCATTTTCGATCTGAATGGCCGCTTTGGCGTGTTGTTCCTGTGCATTTCCTATTGCATCGCTTACGGGCTGTTCCGATTCAGGAAGCATCGCGAGCTGACCAGCGCGAGCTCGTTCTGGCAGTTCATCGGGGGCAGCCGGGTGTATTTCCACAGGTCGGCGTTGCTGGATTACCGCTACTACTTCGTGCGGGCGGTGCTCAAGGTGGCGCTGGTGGTGCCCATTGTCGCCCTGGTCGACCCGTACATTCTGAAGTCGGGGGACTACATCGCCTTTTTCACCAACCTCTGGGGCGAGCGCCCGCGACTGGGTGAGAACCTCTCGCTCTCGCTGCTCTACGGGTTGGGCGTGTTCCTGGTGAAGGACTTCGTGCACTACTGGGCGCACCGGGCCTTTCATTCCCGCTGGCTCTGGGCGTTTCACAAGGTCCATCATTCGGCGCCCGTGCTGGTGCCGGCGACGGCGAGTCGGGTGCACTTCGTGGAGAAGATCGTCGAGAAGCTGAGCACCGGCGTCTTCCTGGGCCTTTACGCCGGCACCTTCTGGTATGCCTGCGGTGGGGAAATCAGCCGCTATACATTGTTTGGCGTTACCTACCTGGTGTTCATCTGCAATGCCCTGGCGGCCAACCTGCGGCACAGCCATGTGTGGCTGTCGTTCGGGCCTGTGGTCGAGCATGTGCTGAACAGTCCGGCCCAGCACCAGATTCATCACAGTGATGCGCCCAAGCACTTCAACAAGAACTTCGGCACCAACCTGTCGATTTGGGACTGGATGTTCGGCACGCTCTACGTCACCACCTCGAAGCCCGAGGACATCCGCTTTGGCACCCTGGAAAAGGACCACGACCGCTACCTGACGATCTACAGCCTGATCGTCACGCCATTCGTTGAGACGGCGCGCAAGCTCGCCAGGGTGAAACGCCTGCAGCGATTTCCGCTGCGCAATGGCTAAGCGGAATCGATGCCTGGGTGGCGCCAAACCCCGCGACGGAATTGACCGT
The DNA here is from genome assembly GCF_038440135.1 of Pseudomonas sp. OTU5201. NCBI lineage: Bacteria > Pseudomonadati > Pseudomonadota > Gammaproteobacteria > Pseudomonadales > Pseudomonadaceae > Pseudomonas > Pseudomonas sp. OTU5201. The sequence continues at coordinate 103,132 of NZ_JASATC010000011.1, forward strand.
GAATGGGGCAGGGTAGGGAAACGGGGTGGCTTGATCTTGCCGTGATTGGCATCTGGCTACTGGTCAATTGGGCTCCCGCGTTGCTCAAGACTCGCGACCGTGGGCCGACGCAGCCAGCTGCCCGGTGTCCACCCGCACGAACACGGAATCGCCGACGGCGGTCAGCAGCTCTCCTGCATAAACCTCACAGATCACTCGGGTCTTGCGGCCCAGTTCGCCCTCCAGCCGGGCGCGCAGCAGCAGCGGCACGCCCATGGGCGTCGGCTTGATGAACTTGATGCCGAGGTTCCCGGTGACGCACTCGATGCGCGGCAGGCTACCGGGCTCGCGGCCCTCGGCGCGGTAGTGGTAGGCCATGGCGGTCCAGTTGGAGTGGCAGTCCACCAGCATGGCGATCAGCCCGCCGTAAACCAGGTCCGGCCAGCCGCAGTACTTGGCATCCGGCACATGTTCGGCCACGACATGGACGCCGTCCTCGTGCCAGTGGCTCTTGATGTGCAAACCGTGATGGTTGCGACCGCCGCAGCCATAGCAGACGCCATCCGGCGCGGCGGCATCCTGCAGGGAGATGTCGTGCATGATCGACTCGTTTCGAAGGAATACGGACCAAGCCTAGCGGCTTTGGCAACAAAGCAGAACGGGCCCCGCAGGGCCCGTTGTTCATTTCGACAGAAACTTCATCCCGTCTTCCAAGCCCCGCAGTGTCAGCGGGTACATCTGGTCGTTGATCAGCTCGCGGACGATGTTGGTGGAGGCGGTGTAGTTCCAGGTGTCTTTGGGGTAGGGGTTGATCCAGATGAGCTTCTTGTACTTTTCCATGAAGCGTTTCATCCAGGCGTAGCCCGGTTCTTCGTTCCAGTGTTCGACGCTGCCGCCGGCCTGGGTGATTTCGTAGGGGGCCATGGCGGCGTCGCCGACGAACACCACTTTGTAGTCCGGGCCGTACTTGTGCAGCAGGTCCATCGTGGCGGTGCGTTCGGAGGTGCGGCGCAGGTTGTTCTTCCACACGGATTCGTAGACGAAGTTGTGGAAGTAGAAGTATTCGAGGTGCTTGAACTCGGTCTTGCAGGCCGAGAACAGCTCTTCGCAGACCTTCACGTGAGCGTCCATGGAGCCGCCGATGTCCAGCAGGAGCAGCAGCTTCACGGTGTTGCGGCGTTCCGGGCGCATCTGGATGTTGAGCAGGCCGGCGTCTTTCGCGGTGTGGTCGATGGTGCCTTCCAGGTCCAGTTCTTCCGCCGCGCCTTCACGGGCGAACTTGCGCAGGCGGCGTAGGGCGACCTTGATGTTGCGGGTGCCGAGTTCCACCTGGTCATCGAGATTCTTGTATTCGCGCTGGTCCCAGACCTTCACGGCCTTGCCCTGGCGCTTGCCGGCATCGCCGACGCGAATGCCTTCGGGGTTGAAGCCGCCGGAGCCGAAGGGGCTGGTGCCGCCGGTGCCGATCCACTTGTTGCCGCCGGCGTGGCGTTCCTTTTGCTCTTCGAGGCGCTTCTTGAACTCTTCGATCAGCTTGTCCAGGCCGCCTAGGGACTGGATCTGCGCACGCTCTTCATCGGTGAGCATGCGTTCGAATTCCTTGCGCAGCCATTCCTCGGGAATCAGCGCCTGGAGGTAGTCGTCGAGCTTTTCCAGGCCCTTGAAGTAGGCGCTGAAGGCACGGTCGAACTTGTCGAAATGGCGCTCGTCCTTGACCAGCACCGTGCGGGCGAGGAAGTAGAACTCGTCCATGTCGGCGAACACCACGTTGTGCTTCAACGCGTTGATCAGGTCCAGCAGCTCGCGGACCGAGACCGGCACCTTGGCTGCACGCATTTCGTTGAACAGGTTGAGCAGCATGGCTGCACCCTCGTTGTTTATCTGTGAAGCCTCAGGAGCGGGGCTCCTGGGGCAGGCCGTCGGCGATGGCGTACCAGTCGGCCTTGGATTCCGGGAATATGTGCTTCTGCGGGATTTCACCCAGCGGCGAATCCAGCGTGCCCAGGGCGATGGAGACCCAGTCGGGGTGGGCGTTTTCGCTGTACCACTGGAGGGTCGAGCCGCAGTGCCGGCAGAAGGTCCGGGACACGCAGGGGGAGGAGTGGTAGCGCGCTACGGCGTCCTCACCCTGCGTCCAGCGAAAACTGCTCCAGCGCACGTTGCCATAGGTGCCGAACGCCGCACCGTGGCCCTTGCGGCACTGGCTGCAATGACAATGGGTGGCGGATTTGATGGGCGCGTCGATCTCGTACTTCACTGCGCCGCACAGGCAACTGCCGTGGTGCATGGCTGGGGAACTCCTGTTTTGGCGGGGCTTCCCTCACCCCCGGCCCCTCTCCCAGGGGGAGAGGGGAGGTCAGGCGCTTAGCGGCTGGCGCGGCGGCTCATGAAGGCCAGGCGTTCCAGCAGTTGCACGTCCTGCTCGTTCTTCACCAGGGCGCCCGCCAGCGGCGGGATGGCCTTGGTGGGGTCGCGCTCGCGCAGGACGGCTTCGCCGATGTTGTCGGCCATTAGCAGCTTCAGCCAGTCCACCAGTTCGGAGGTGGAGGGCTTCTTCTTCAGGCCCGGCACCTTGCGCACGTCGAAGAACACGTCCAGCGCCTCGGCCACCAGCGAGTTGCTGATGTTCGGGTAGTGCACGTCGACGATCTTCTGCAGGGTGTCGCGGTCGGGGAAGGCGATGTAGTGGAAGAAGCAGCGGCGCAGGAAGGCGTCCGGCAGTTCCTTCTCGTTGTTCGACGTGATGATGATGATCGGGCGCTGCTTGGCCTTGATGGTTTCGTTGGTCTCGTAAACGTAGAACTCCATCTTGTCGAGTTCTTGCAGCAGGTCGTTGGGGAACTCGATGTCGGCCTTGTCGATCTCGTCGATCAACAGGATGACGCGCTCTTCGGATTCGAACGCCTCCCACAGCTTGCCTTTCTTGATGTAGTTGCGAACGTCGTGGACCTTGTCGGAATCCAGCTGGGAATCGCGCAGGCGGCTGACGGCGTCGTATTCGTACAGGCCCTGGTGCGCCTTGGTGGTGGACTTGATGTGCCAGGTGATCAGTTTGGCGCCGAAGGAGGCGGCCAGTTGCTCGGCCAGCATGGTCTTGCCGGTACCCGGTTCACCCTTGACCAGCAGCGGGCGCTGCAGGGTGATGGCGGCATTCACCGCGAGCTTGAGGTCGTCGGTGGCGACGTAGGACTGGGTGCCTTCGAACTTCATCAGTGAATCCTCGGACGTGAGACTCCGGTTGGAAAACCGGGCGGTTCAGTATTTGGGAAAACGCTGACTATAACGCGCGCACGAGTCGACTGTGAACGCAGACGATTCATTCAGTCACTGAATGGCAGGAATGCCCTCGAACCGCCCCCGGGGAGCGCTGGACGCTCCTGAGGATGGGCCGTAGGCTTGGGCACTTTTCCGCCATGACAAGGATTCCGCCATGAGCCGTATCTTCGCCGACAACTCGCAAGCCATTGGCAACACCCCCCTGGTGCGTATCAACCACCTGGGGCCGCGCGGTGTGACCATTCTCGCCAAGATCGAGGGCCGCAACCCCGCTTACTCGGTGAAGTGCCGCATCGGCGCCAGCATGATCTGGGATGCAGAGGCTTCCGGCCGACTCAAGCCGGGCATGACCCTGGTGGAACCCACCTCCGGCAACACCGGCATCGGCCTGGCTTTCGTCGCCGCCGCCCGTGGCTACAAGCTGATCCTCACCATGCCGGCTTCCATGAGCCTGGAGCGGCGCAAGGTGCTGAAGGCGCTGGGTGCGGAACTGGTGCTCACCGAGCCGGCCAAGGGCATGAAGGGCGCCATCGAGAAGGCCAATGAACTGGCCGCGTCCAATCCCGAGCAGTACCTGCTGCTGCAACAGTTCGAGAATCCGGCCAACCCGGCGATCCACGAGAAGACCACCGGCCCGGAAATCTGGAACGACACCGATGGCGCCGTGGACGTGCTGGTAGCGGGCGTTGGCACCGGCGGCACCATCACCGGCGTGTCCCGCTATATCAAGCAAACCTGCGGCAAACCGATCCTCTCGGTGGCGGTGGAGCCGGTGTCGTCCCCGGTCATCAGCCAGACCCTGGCCGGCGATGAGGTTAAGCCCAGCCCGCACAAGATCCAGGGCATCGGCGCCGGCTTCGTGCCGAAGAACCTCGACCTGACCCTGGTCGATCGCGTCGAGCAGTGCACCGACGACGAAGCCAAGGCCGTGGCCCTGCGCCTGATGCGTGAGGAAGGCATCCTCTGCGGTATTTCTTCCGGCGCCGCGATGGCCGTGGCCGCGCGCCTGGCAGAACGCCCGGAAATGCAGGGCAAGACCATCGTCGTCGTCCTGCCGGACTCGGGCGAGCGCTACCTGTCCAGCATGCTGTTCGACGGTCTGTTCACCGAACAAGAGTTGCACCAGTAGGTTGGCGTTGAGCGCAGCGAAACCCAACATGGGCATCCGTGCCACTGGCGTTGGGCTTCGCTCCGCTTTGCCACAACCTACGGAGGTTCCTGGCGTTTGGAGCACCCCTGCGGCATGCGGGGTGGGCCATCTCCTTTCCATGCCCTGGTTTCCTCGCGGGCACGCTGGGACTTGTCCCGCATTGTCACCGGTGGCGGTGATGGCGAAGCTGGAAGCCCCGCACGACGGGGTCTCGATCCACAAGTAGCCAGGACACAATGACAATGACACGTTCCTTCGCGCCCCTTCTTCTGACGCTGGCCATGTCCGCCGCCGCCCAGGCGGCCGATACGGTGAAGATCTACAACTGGAGCGAGTACATCGCCCCGGACACCGTGGCCAACTTCAGCAAGGAAACCGGCATCCAGACCAGCTACGACGTCTACGACAGCAACGAGACCCTCGACGGCAAACTGATGACCGGCAAAACCGGCTATGACGTGGTGGTTCCGTCCAACCACTTCATGGCCAAGCAGATCCAGGCCGGTGCCCTGAAGAAGCTGGACAAGGCCCAGCTACCCAACTGGAAGAACCTCAACCCGGTGCTGCTCAAGGCGCTGGAAGTGAACGACCCGGGCAACCAGTACGGGTTCCCTTACCTCTGGGGCAGCACCGGCATCGGCTACAACGTCGACAAGGTGAAGGCGGTGCTGGGCGATAACGCTCCGGTACATTCCTGGGACCTGTTCTTCAAACCGGAGAACATGGAGAAGCTGGCCAAGTGCGGCGTTGCCGTGCTCGACAATGGCCCGGAGCTGCTGCCCATCACCCTCAACTACCTGGGCCTGCCGCACCACAGCCAGAAACCCGAGGACTACAAGACGGCGCAAGCCGAACTGATGAAGGTGCGCCCCTACATCACCTACTTCCATTCCTCGAAGTACATCAGCGACCTGGCCAATGGTGATATCTGCGTGGCGGTCGGTTTCTCCGGCGACATCCTGCAGGCGGCCACCCGCGCCAAGGAAGCGGGCAACGGTGTGAACATCCAGTACTCGACGCCGAAGGAAGGCTCGCCCATGTGGTTCGACATGGTCGCCATGCCTGCCGATGCGCCCGATGAAGCGGCCGGGTATGCGTTCCTCAACTACCTGCTGCGCCCGGATGTGATGGCCGGCATCAGCAACTCGGTGCACTACGCCAACGGCAACGCGGCCGCCGACCCGCTGGTGGAGGCCGCGATCAAGGCCGACCCGGCCATCTACCCGCCGGCCGACGTGATGAAGAACCTCTTCGCGCTGGAGTCCATGCCGCAGAAGATCGACCGCGTGCGGACGCGGGTGTGGAATGCGGTGAAGACGGGGCGATAGGTCCGAACGGGAGCGCTCTTTTGTAGGGGCGAATGAATTCGCCCCTACAGAGATTCGCCCTCCGAATCACCCCGCCGACTTCGCCGCAGCCGGCACCGTTTGCGGCTTGAGCACCAGCCACAGCGCCAGGGCGATGAGTACGCCGCCTTGCAGGTGCGCCATCGACACCGACTCATCGAGCAGCAGCACGCCCCAGAACACGCCGAACGGCGGGATCAGGAAGGTCACGGTCATGGTCTTCACCGGTCCTACGTTGGCGATCAGGCGGAAGTAGAGAATGTAGGCGAACGAGGTGCAGACGAAGCCCAGCGCCGCCAGGGCCAGCCAGGTTGTGGGGTGCAGCAGGGGTTCCAGTGGCATGCTCGGGGCTTCCCAGGCGAATGCCGGCACCAGGCAGAGTGTGGCGCCGATCTGGCAGCCGAGGGCCACCATGCCGCTGTCCATGCCGCCGGCCTCGGTGATCCAGCGCTTGGTCATGAAGCCGGCGAAGCCATAGCAGGTGGTGGCCACCAGGCAGGCTGCCGCGCCCCAGAGCAATTGAGCGTCGAAGGCCACCGGCCCGGTGCGGGTCAGCACCGCCACCCCGGCCAGGCCCATGAGCACGCCGGCGGCCTTGGCGCCTGTGAGTTTCTCGGCGAAGAACAGCGCGCCGATCAGCACACCCATCAGCGGTGTGGTGGCATTGAAGATGGCGGAGTAACCGGCCGGCAGAACCTGCGCCGCCAGGGCGTACATGGCGGCGGGAACCCCGGAGCTGACGACGCCGATCACCAGCGTCTTGCTCAGCTTGCCGCGAAAGTCCCAGTTGCTGCGCAGCACCGCAAGAATCACCGCCAGGCCGATCGCCGAGAGCAGCACCCGCAGGAAGGCCGTTGGCAGCGCACCGATGTCCGGCACCAGCATGCGGATGAACAGGAAGCTGGCGCCCCAGATGGCGGCAAGGCCCAGCAGGCGGATGAGGTCGGCGGGTTTCATGGCGGGCTCCAGGCAGTGGAGCCGGCACGATGCGCCGCCGCGAACGGCGGCGCAATCCACAACTTGCTTTCAAATTGGCGGAACAGTTTGGCTGTGGCGGAATCGCCTTTTTGTAAGGGCGAGTTCATTCGCTATGTCTGCGTTAGCTGTTGCGAGCGATTGACCTTCTGGCCAAGAGCCTTGTAGGAGCTGGCTTGCCAGCGAAACCCCCCCATTCGCTGGCAAGCCAGCTCCTACGGGCAATGCAGCTGCCTACAGCACGTCATGCAGACATAGCCAATTCATTCGCCAAGGGCAGCGTAGCTGCCCCATGGATGCCTCCAGGGCAGGTCTTCGACCTGCATGGCGAATGAATTCGCCCCTACAAGAGCTATCAGAAGCGCTTGCTCACGCTGGCCACCCAGGTCGCCGTGCAGACATCGGTGAAGCCGTAGTTGCTGGCGCACTCGGACTCGGACAGGTCGGTGTCCACGTAGGCGATGCCCCAGGTGGCACCGATGAAGTCGCGCGTCAGCTTGGCTTGCCACTCGCGGTAGTCGTCGGAGCTGGTGCCATTGTTGGACCAGAACATCGGGTCCTTGAAGTCCACGCGGCCGTAGCGCAGTTCCAGGCCGACTTCCAGCGGCAGGGTGGTCTGATAGCCGACGTAGGTATAAAGAGAGTCCTGATCTTCGCCGAACACGGTGGACGCGTCGTTGGAGTAATACGCACCCGCCTGGAAGCCATAAGCGCCGAGGATGGCGTAAGCCTCGCTCATGTTGAACTGGCTTTCCTTCGGGTAGCTGTACTTGATGTAGCCGAGGTCCAGGTTCACGTCGTCCGTGGCCTGCCAGTACCAGCCGACGTAGTAGTCCACCTCCTGGCGAGTCTTGAGGCCGAAGCCGAAGTCCACGTTAGAAGTCCAGGCGCCAGCGTACAGCCCGCTGCTGTGGAGCAGGGTGGCGCCGGCCTGGGCGGCGGGGTCGTTCTGCGTCTGGGAAATGCCGCGGGTGCGGTAGTCGCTGGCCAGGGTCAGGTCGACCTGCAGGGCAAAATCGTCGGTCAGTTGCACGGCCTGGCAGGCGAGGGGGGCCAGGGTCAGCGCGAGGAGCGTGATGCGGCGCATGGGGTGTCCCGTTGTTGTGGTTGTTATGGCAGATGCGGGCAAGGCTCCGCCCGGCCCCCGCCATGCGGCGGGAGCTGAGCGTGGAGCGGAGGTTTCTTGTGCTTAGCGGTCGGCGTCGAAGACTTCGCGACCGGCGAACCAGGTCTTGAGGACGCGAGTTTCGGCCAGGTCCTTGTCGGGGACGCTGAGCACATCGCGGTCGAGCATGATGAAGTCGGCCTGCTTGCCGGGGGTGAGGGAGCCGATCTGCTTGTCCAGGCCGATGGTGCGCGCGGCGTTCAAGGTATAGGCCTGGAGCATGGTTCTCCGGTCGATGCGCTCGTCGGCATTGAGCACGCCTTTCGGACCATCACGGCTGACCGCCTGGTAGATCGCCAGCCACGGGTTGGGCGACGACACCGGCCAGTCGCTGGCGCCAGCGATGGTGGCGCCCTGGCTCAGCAGCGAGTGGGCCGGGTACTGGTAGCGGAAGGCAAAGGCGCTGACGTAGGGCTTGACCAGGTCCAGTGTGTAGTCGTCGCCGGAGGCCCAGAGCAGCTGCATCGAGGCGGTCACGTCAAGCGGCTTGAAGCGCGCGAATTCCTTGGGGTTCACCAGTTGCAGGTGGGTGATGGAATGGGCGATGCCGCTCTGCCGGTCCTTGCGTGCCTGTTCGATACCATTGAGGGACTCGCGCACCGCACGGTCGCCGATGGCGTGGATATGCACCAGCCAGCCACGGGCGTCGGCTGCGCTCACCAGCTCACCGAAGTGCGCCGGGTCGATCAGCAGTTCGCCGCGCTTTTGTGAGTTGTTGTACGGGTCGATCAGCGCCGCGCTCTGGGCTGGATACTCCAGCACGCCATCGGCGAAGACCTTGATGCCCGGCAGGCTGAGGTTGGGGATGCCCTGGAATTGCTGGCGCACCTTGTCCAGCGTTTCGAGGTCGGCGGGGCGGCTCTTCGGGTTGGCCACCAGCAGTGCGGCGACGTGGGCGTTCAGCGCGCCTTTGTCGGCCAGGGCCTTGTACACCGGCAACACACCCACCGTCTTTTCCGTGGGCTTGAGGGCGAATACCGCCTCACCCGGCGCTGCATTGGCAGCCGGGTCCATCCAGGCGGTAATGCCCTGGCTGTTGTTGAACTTCACCGCCGATTCACCGGCGCGCATCAACTCTTCGGCGCTGGCGGCTGGTATCACAGCAGCCAGGCGGTCCCAGCCGGCGTCCACGGCAAAGCCGTTGGGCTGGCCGTCCTTGCCTACGCCCAGGGTGCCGCGCTCGGCTTCCGGCAGCGAGGCGACCAGCTTTGCGTCGATGCCGGCACGGTCCAGCATGGCCTGGTTGGCCCAGCCGGTGTGGTGGTCGCTGCCACTGAACACCACCGGCACCTTCGCCCATTCGCCGTTGTTGAATACCTGGCGTAGCTCCTCGGCCTTGCCCCAGTAGGCTGAACTCATGCCGGCGATGTTCAGCACATCACCTTGGCGGGCGCTGCCGTCGTCGCGCCAGGTGCGCAGGCGCTTCTCCAGTTCGGCCAGCTCGACCACCTCGTCTTCCATGTTGGCGGACATCATCTCCAGGCCGCCGAAGATGGCGTGGGAATGGGTGTCCACCAGGCCCGGCAGCAAACGCTTGCCGGCCAGGTCGATGATTTGGGTGGAAGCGTCGGCCAGGGCCTTGATCTCGGCGTCGGTGCCCACTTTCAGGACCTTGCCGTCAGCCACCGCCATGGCTTGCGCGTCGGGTTGGGACGGGTCGGCGGTGTACAGCTTGCCGTTGAGCAACACCAGGTCGGCGGCTGCCATCGACGCCGTCGAGGAAAAAGCCAGTGCCACGGCCAGGAGGGTGGGCGTGAAACCTTTCATTGGTAAACCCCTTGTTTTTATTGATCTGGCAGCGAGACTAGCGATTGGCCCGGGCTGGCAGAACGCCCGAATCGTGCAAAACCCTTTTTCCTGAATGGAAAAACCATGGATAAGCTCGGCGCTATCAACATGTTTGTTGCCACGGCGGAACACGGCGGTTTCAGCCGTGCTGCCGAGCAAATGGGCAAGACCCCTTCGGCCCTGACCAAGGCCGTTACCCATCTGGAAGATGAACTGGGCGTGCGGCTGTTCGAGCGCAGCACGCGACGCACGGTGTTGACCGAGGCCGGCCGGGTCTACCTGGAAACCGCGCGCCAGGTACTTCAGCGCCTGCATGAGGTGGGCGAGGAAGTGGGGCAGTTGCAGCATGGCCTGTACGGCAGCCTGCGGCTCACCGCGCCACTGGCCTTCGGGCGGGCCTTTCTTGATGACGTCTGCGCCGGCTTCCTCGCCGAGTACCCGCAGATTCGCCTGAGGGTGGACCTCAGCGACTCGTTCGTCGATCTGGTGGAAAGTGGCTATGACCTGGCCCTGCGCGAAGGCCGTGGTGATCAGCCGGGGTTGATCGCTAAAGTGGTCGGGCGCAATCGCCTGGCGTTGTGCGCCAGCCCGGCCTATCTCGCGCGCAAACCCCTGCCGGTCACACCGGAAACCCTCGACCAGCACGACTGGCTGCTCTACCGCCACGCGGCGCTGAGCCGGACCTACTGGTGGGTGGAGAAGGACGGCCAGCGCCTCAGCCTCTTGCAGCCTGCAATACCGCGCCTGGAAAGCGACAACTACGACCTGCTGCTGGCTAACGCACTGGCCGGTGCGGGCCTGTTCCATGCGCCACTGTGGAGCGGGGCGCCGTACTTCGCCGACGGCCGACTGGTCCGCCTGATGGCCGACTATGAAATTGACCCGGACGCCTTCGGCCCACAGATCCTGGCCGTCTACCCCAGCCACCGCCGCGCCACGGGCAAGGTGCTGGCCTTCATCGATTATCTGGCTCGCCACCTGGAACTGCGCGGGCTGGCGTGAAGGATTGCCTCTCGTTGTTGTGGGGGCGAATTCATTCGCTATGTCTGCGTTAGCTGTTGCGAGCGATTTCCCATCCGGCCAAGAGCCTGGTAGGAGCTGGCTTGCCAGCGAAACGCCGCCATTCGCTGGCAAGCCAGCGCCTACGGGCAATGCAGCTGCCTACAGCACGTCATGCAGACATAGCCAATTCATTCGCCAAGGGCGGCGTAGTTGCTCCGCCAGCGCCCCGCAGGAGGCGGGAGCTGGGCGCGGAGCAAGGACTTTCTTGTGGTTAGAGGTCGGCGCTGAAGACTTCGCGGCCGGCGAACCAGGTTTTCAGCACGCGGGTGTCACGCAGGGCTTCGGGCTCCACCTGGAACACGTCGCGGTCCAGCAGAATCAGGTCGGCCTGTTTGCCGGGGGTGAGGGAGCCGATCTGCTTATCCAGGCCAATGGTGCGGGCGGAGTTGAGGGTGTAGGCCTGGAACATGGTTTCCCGGTCGATTTCCTCGTCGGGGTTCAACACGCCTTTCGGCCCCTTGCGGCTGACCGCCTGGTAGATCGCCTTCCAGGGTTCGGGCGTGGTCACCGGCCAGTCGCTGGCGCCGGAAATGGTTGCGCCGTTTTTCAGCAGAGAGCGGGCGGGGTACTGGTACTGGAAGGCCATGGCGCTGATATAGGGCTGCACCAGGTCCATGGTGGAGTCGTCGGCGCTGGCCCAGTAAAGCTGCATGGAGGCAATGACATCCAGCCGCTTGAAGCGGGCGAACTCCTTGGGGTTGACCATCTGCAGGTGGGTGACCGAATGGGCGATGCCGCTCTGGCGGTCTTTGCGCGCCTGCTCGATGCCATTGAGGGCTTCACGCACCGCGCGGTCGCCGATGGCATGGACATGCACCAGCCAGCCGCGGTTATCCGCCGCGCTGATCAGCTCACCGAAATGCGCCGGGTCGATCAGCAACTCGCCGTACTTCTTCGAGTTCTTGTAGGGCTCCAGTAAGGCGGCAGTCTGCGCGGGGAATTCGGGCACGCCGTCGGCGAAGATCTTGATGCCCGGCAGCGTCAGATTGGGCAGGCCCTGGAACTGCTGGCGCACCTGGTCGAGCGTTGCCAGGTCGGCAGGGGTACTGCGGGGGTGGGCCACCAGCAGGGCGGCGACATGGGCGGTCAGCTCGCCTTTCTCGGCCATGGCCTTGTACACCGGGAGGATGCCGACGGTCTGGGCGGTGGGCTTGAAGTCGAACAGCGGCTCGCCCGGTGCGGCGTTGGCGGCCGGGTCCATCCAGGCAGTGATGCCCAGGCTGAGGTTGTAGCGCAGAGCGGCGCGGCCGGCTTCCAGCAATTGCTCGGCGGTGGCCTGCGGGAACTGCGCCAGTACCGGGTCGAGCCCTGCATCGGCGAGGAAGCCGTTGGGGCGTTTGTCTTCGTGGTGGCCGATGGTGGCCAACTGTTCGCCCTTGAGGGCTTTCACGGTTTCGGCGTTGATACCGGCCCGCTTGAGCATGGCCTGGTTGGCCCAGCCGGTGTGGTGGTCCCAGCCGACGAACACGATGGGCTCATCCGCCCATTCGCCCTGATTGAAGCGCTGCTCGAATTCCGCAACCTGGCTCCAGTAGGCTGAGGGCAGGCCACCGACGCTGAGGATGTCGCCATGGCGCGCTTTGCCGTTGTCGCGCCACTCGCGCAGTCGCTGCTCCAGCTCCGCCATGGGGAGGAGCTGCGTGTTGACGTTGGCCGCGGCGAGTTCCAGCCCGCCCATCACGGCGTGGGAGTGGGAGTCGACGAAGCCCGGCATCAGCACCCTCCCGTCGAGGTCGATCACCCGGGTGCCGGATTCCTTCAGTCGCAGCACCTCGGCGTTGTTGCCGACGGCGCGGACTTTGCCGTCCTCGACTGCCACGGCCTGTTGCAAGGGTTGGCCGGGTTCGGCGGTGTACACCTTGGCGTTATGCAGAATGAGGTCGACCGCCGCGAAGCTTTCCATTGAGGAACAAGCCAGAGCAACGGCCAGGAGGGTAGGGGCAAAGGTTTTCATCGGTTGATTTCCGGTTTTTGTTGGTCTACCGGTGAGCCTAACCAAGCCGGTCGTGCGGCAGAATGCTATGTTCTCGCACAACTTTTGTGCCGATTCGGAATAGATCAATGGACAAGCTCAGCGCGCTCACCATGTTCGTGGCCACCGCCGAGCACGGCAGTTTCAGCCGTGCGGCCGAGCAGCTGGGCAAGACACCCTCCGCGCTGACCAAGGCGGTGGGGCACCTGGAAAGCGAGCTGGGCACCCGTCTGTTCGAGCGCACCACCCGACGCATGGCGCTCACGGAAGCCGGGCACATCTACCTGGAAGGCGCCCGGCAGGCGCTGATGCAGTTGCAGCTGGCCGGAGAGGAGGTGGACCAGTTGCAGCACGAGCTGCGCGGTAGCCTGCGTCTCACGGCGCCGCCGTCGTTCGGGCCGGCCTTTCTCAACGAAGTCTGCTGTCGCTTCATGGTCGAGCACCCCCAGGTGCGCCTGGAGGTGGACCTGAACGACGCCTTCGTCGACCTGATCGACGGCGGCTACGACCTGGCCCTGCGCGACGGGCCAACGGACTTGCCGGGACTGATTGCCAGGCCGTTGACGGAGAACCGCATCCTGCTCTGCGCCAGCCCGGCCTATCTGCAACGCAAGGGAATGGACGTAAGCCTGGAAAATTACGAGCAGCACGATTGGCTGGTATTCCGCCACCCGCTGCTCAACCGCCACTTCTGGTGGGTGCGGCTGGGCGAGGAGCGTATACGCCTGCAACAGCCTGCGCCCAGGCTGGCCAGCGACAACTACGACTTTCTGCTCGCGTGCGCGCTGCGCGGCCAGGGTCTGCAGTTCCTCCCGCAATGGAGCGCCGCCCCGTACCTGGAGCGAGGTGAGCTGGTGCGGCTGTTACCCGATTACCTTCTCGAGCCCGATGCCTTCGGCCCCTGGGTCCATATCCTTTACCTGGCCCATCGCCGACGTACCCGCAAAGTGCGGGTATTCATCGAGATGCTGGAGGGTTACATGCGGGAGCGGGGGATATCCTAGAAAGGCGAGAGGCCCCTACAACCCGCAATTTTTTCTGGCTAAGCTCGCCTTTCCCGTTCCGCAGCCGAGACATCCCACATGGCGCAGCAATGGCCGGCCGAAGGCATCGCCCGACTGATCCTCGAAGGCTTCGACGATTACCGTGAGCATTTCCGCCAGATCACCGACGGCGCGCGCGCCCGCTTTGAGCTGGCGCAGTGGCAGGCCACCCAGCAGGCGGCAGCCGAGCGGATTGCGTTGTATGAGGTAAAGGTCAGCGAAACCAGCGAGCGACTGCGCGCGGCCTATGCAATGGATGAGTTGCTGGACGTACAGCTCTGGCCTCTGGTGAAGAGCGCCTATATCGGCCTGATCGATGTGCGCCTCGACGATGAACTGTCCGAGACCTGGTACAACTCGGTGTTTTGCAGCCTGTTCAGCCATGACCTGATCAGTGATGGCTGCATGTTCATCCATACCACCCGACCTTCGTTGCGCGCCCATGAACGTGCGCCCCAGACCCGCAGTTACCGTCCCGAAGGGCGGCTGCACGCAGCGCTCTCGGCGATCCTGGATGACTTCCGCTTCGACGTGCCCTTCGACGACCGTGTCGGCGATCTCAAACGCCTTGAAACCCAACTGCGCGAGAACCTGCCGGACTGGGTGTGCAAGGACCCGGAGATGCGCATCGAGCTGTTCGCCGCGCCATTGTTCCGTAACAAGGGCGCCTACCTGGTCGGCCGCATCTACACCCGTGACGAACAGTGGCCGCTGGTGATTCCGCTGTTGCACCGCGAGGACCGTGGCATCCAGGCCGACGCCATGATCACCGACGAAGCGGAAGTGTCGATCATCTTCTCCTTCACCCGGTCTTATTTCATGGTGGACGTAGCAGTACCCGCCGAGTTCGTCGGCTTCCTCAAGCGCATCCTGCCGGGCAAGCACATCGCCGAGCTGTATACCTCCATCGGTTTCTACAAGCACGGCAAGTCGGAGTTCTATCGCGCGCTGATCAACCACCTGGCCAATACCGACGACCGCTTCATCATGGCCCCCGGCGTGCGCGGCATGGTGATGAGCGTGTTCACCCTGCCGGGCTTCAACACCGTGTTCAAGATCATCAAGGACCGCTTCGCCCACGCCAAGACGGTGGACCGCAACACCGTGATCGAGAAGTACCGGCTGGTGAAAACAGTCGATCGGGTAGGGCGCATGGCGGACACCCAGGAGTTCGCTGACTTCCGTTTCCCCAAATCCAAGTTCGAGCCGGAGTGCCTGGCCGAGCTGCTGGAGGTGGCGCCGTCTACCGTGGCACTCGAAGGCGATGTAGTGCTGATTCGCCACTGCTGGACCGAACGTCGCATGACACCGCTGAACATCTACCTGGAAAGCGCCAGCGAGGCCCAGGTACACGAGGCGCTGTACGACTACGGGCTGGCGATCAAACAGTTGGCGGCGGCCAATATCTTCCCCGGTGACATGTTGCTGAAGAACTTCGGTGTCACACGCCATGGCCGCGTGGTGTTCTACGACTACGACGAGATCTGCTACCTCACCGAGGTGAACTTCCGCGTCATCCCGCCGCCGCGCTACCCGGAAGACGAAATGTCCGCCGAGCCCTGGTACTCGGTGGCCCCCAACGATGTGTTCCCAGAGGAGTTCCCGCGCTTCCTCTTCGCCGATATCGGCCAGCGCCGTTTGTTCAACAAGCTGCATGGAGATCTCTACGAAGCCGCGTACTGGAAGTCCCTGCAGGATGCGATCCGCTCCGGCAAGGTCATCGACGTCTTCCCCTACCGGCGACAGGAACGGGAACTCACCGAGGCCATCCAGTAAAGGCCATGGTCGAGCACATCTTCTCCCGCGCCACCTGGCTCAACTCCCTGCACATGTCGGCGCTGACGGTGGCGCTGTTGCGGGAGGAGGGCATCGACGCTTGCGACGTGCTGGCCGGTAGCGGCATCAGCGAGCAGGATCTCGTCGAGCTACAAAAGCTGGTCAACCCCGAGCAGGAGCAGCAGGTCTACGCCAACGCCGTGCGCCTGGCGCCGCGTGTTGCCCTGGGCCTGACCCTTGGCCTGCGCACGCGTATTTCCGCCTACGGTTTGCTCGGTTACGCGATGCTTTCAGCGCCCACCTTCGGCGAAGCGCTGCGCGTGGGTTTGAACTACCCGGTGCTGCTGGGCACCTACTTCCGTCTGGCGCTGGAGCAGGACGGCGATACTGTCTGGCTGACTGCCACCGGCTATGGCGAAGAGGAGTCGCTGCGGGCCTTCAATACCGAGCTGTGCTTGGGCTCGCTGAAAGTGATCTTCGCCGATCTACTGGGCCAACCCCTGCCGCTGCGCTCGGTGCAGCTGGACTACCCGAGCAGCAGCGGCATGGCGCGGCCCTACGCCAAAGGGTTCGGCTGCCCGGTTACCTTCGGCGCGGCTCACAGCGCCATCGGGTTTGACGCCGCCTGGCTGGCCCGGCGCCTACCCTTGGCCGACCCGGTGACACACAAGGAAATGCTCGAACAGTGTCGCCGGCAGAACGTCGAGTTCGCTGCCCGCCGCGCCTGGCTTGAGCGAGTGCGAGGTCTGCTTGCCGCCCGCTTGCAGGACCCGCCAGGGCTGGAAGAGCTGGCGCGGCAGATGAACTGCTCCTCGCGCAGCCTGCGCCGCCACCTGGCCCAGCAGCAGACCAGCTACCAGCAGCTGCTCGATGAACTGCGCTTCACCCGTGCCAAGGAAATGCTCCAGAAAGGCGACATCCCCATCTACCGCATCGCCGAAGAACTCGGCTTCAGCGAAACCGCCAGCCTGCGCCATGCCTTCCAGCGCTGGAGCGGCCAGCCGCCGAGTCATTTCCGGGGTTGAGGACGGCAGGGGAGTCGCTTGTCCATGTGGGGGCGAATTCATTCGCCAAGGGCGGCGCAGCTGCCCCCTTCACATTCTGACAGGGCGAACCTTCGGTCCGCTTGGCGAATGAATTCGCCCCTACAACGCCGCTACGCGGCTCCTAACCACCAACGATGGGTTTCGCAAGCTCGCGGCGCGCCGCCCGACCCATCCTATGAGCCTGGATTGTTTTGTGGCCACATATGTTGGCCATTTTGATCCCCTATTGGCCGTCCCTGCCACTGCTCAAATACCCCTGCCAGCCACAGAATCACTCCATCAATAACAAGACCGATGAGGTGCTCCCCATGCTGACCGTCTATAGCGACGATCACCGTCTCCACTTTGGCCAGTCGGAACTGGTCGATGGCAAGCTCCAGCCCTGTTTCGAAATGCCCAGCCGCGCGGACACCGTGCTGGCGCGGGTTCGCCAGCAGGAAATCGGTGAAGTGATCGAGCCGAAGGACTTCGGCCTGGAGCCGGTCCTGCGCGTGCATGACGCGGCTTATGTGGAGTTCCTCAAGGGTGCCTGGGATCGCTGGGCCGCCGAAGGCCATAGCTGCGATATGCTCCCCACCACCTTCCCGGCGCGCCGCCTGCGCCGCGATGGCCCCATCCCCACCGCGCTGCATGGTCAACTCGGTCACTACTGCTTCGACACCGAGGCGCCCATCACTGCCGGCACCTGGCAGGCCGTGTACAGCTCCGCCCAGGTGGCGCTGACCGCCCAGGACCAAATGCGCCAGGGCGCCAACACCGCCTTCGCCCTCTGCCGTCCGCCGGGCCACCACGCCGGCAGCGACTTCATGGGCGGCTACTGCTTCTTCAACAACGCCGCCATTGTCACCCAGGCCTTCCTCGACCAGGGCGCCAAGCGGGTGGCCATCCTCGACGTCGACTATCACCACGGCAACGGCACCCAGGAGCTGTTCTACGATCGCAGCGACGTGCTCTTCGCTTCCATCCACGGCGATCCGCTGGTGGAGTACCCCTACTACCTGGGGCATGCCGATGAGCGCGGCGAAGGTGAAGGTACCGGCTTCAACCACAACTACCCGCTGCCCCATGGCACCGGCTGGGAAGGCTGGTCCGCTGCACTCGACGACGCTTGCCGGAAGATCGCCGCGTACGCGCCGGATGCGCTGGTGATCTCCCTGGGCGTGGATACCTACAAGGACGACCCCATCTCCAAGTTCAAGCTGGATTCGCCCGACTACGTCCGCATGGGCCAGCGCATCGCCGCCCTCGGTCTGCCGACCCTGTTCATCATGGAAGGCGGCTACGCGGTGGAAGCCATCGGCGTGAATGCGGTGAACGTGTTGCAAGGCTTTGAAGGAGCTGCGCAATGAAGGCGTGCATCCTGCTGGCGGGGGCCCTGCTGGGCACCTCGCTGAGTGCCGTCGCCGAGCCCCAGGTACGCATCTACAACTGGTTCGACTACATCGGCCCGGACACCCTGAAGAACTTCCAGGCCGACAGCGGCATCAAGCCCCAGTACGACGTTTACGACAGCAACGAAGTGCTGGAGGCCAAGCTGCTTTCCGGCAATTCCGGCTACGACCTGGTGGTGCCCAGTGACAGCTTCCTGCCCAACTACATGAAGGCCGGGGTGTTCCAACCGTTGGACAAGAGCAAGCTGCCCAACTGGAAGAACCTCAACCCGGCGCTGCTCAAGGTGCTGGCCGCCAAGGACCCGGGTAACCAGTACGTGATGCCCTACATGTGGGGCACCAATGGCATCGCCTACAACGTCGACAAGGTGAAGGCGGTGCTGGGCGAAAACGCCCCGGTGGATTCCTGGGAGCTGATCTTCAACCCCGACAACCTGGCCAAGTTGAAGCAGTGCGGTGTTGCTTTCCTCGATTCGCCCACCGAGGTGATCCCGGAAGTGCTGCACTATCTGGGCCTGCCGCCCAATAGCCACAATCCGGACGACTACAAGAAGGCCGAGGAGCTGCTGGCGAAGCTGCGGCCTCACGTCAGCTATTTCAGCTCCTCGAAGTTCGTTACCGATCTGGCCAATGGCGAAGTCTGTGTGGCGCTGGCCTGGTCCGGTGGTGCGATGCAGGCGGCAGCGCGGGCACGTGAGGCCGGCAACGGCGTGAAGGTGGAATACCGCATTCCCAAGGAAGGCACCGCCGCCTGGTTCGATGTGCTGGCCATTCCGAAGGATGCTCAGAACGTCGAGCAGGCCCACGCCTTCCTCAACTACCTGCTGCGCCCGGAAGTGGTGGCGCCCATCTCTGACCATGTGGCCTACGCCAACCCCAACCAGGCGGCGGATCAGTTGATCTCGGCGGAGCTGCGCGACAATCCCAACGTCTACCCGCCGGCCGAGGTGCAGGCCCGGCTGTTCTCGGTGGAAATGCTGCCGCCGAAGCTGGAGCGCATCCGGACCCGCACCTGGACCAAGGTCAAGACCGGCACCTAGCGCCGGCACTTTGTAGGATGGTGCGGGCGACGTACCGCTAGAGCGAAGCGAAACCCATCAGTGCGGATCGATGGGTATCGCTGCGCTCCACTGCATCCTACGGGGCGGGTCCCCATTCAGTTCCGGCAGGGCAGGCCGTTGGCCTGCTTGGCGAATGAATTCGCCCCTACTGGGTTGGCGCCCGGACGAGCCATTAATCCCCCCGCCAATACCAGTCCCGCGCAGGCCAGATAGAGCGCCGGTTGCAGGCTACCGTCGAGGTGGCTGCTGACCGCTGCCAGCAGCGGGCCGAGCAACTGCCCAAGGGCGAAGGCGGCGGTCAGCAGCCCGACGTTGCGCGAATGGCCGTGTGGGTCCAGCTCCCGTGCGTACTGCATCACCAGTTGCATGCCGGCAAGGAAGGGACCGCCGCTGAGGATCACGCCCAGGGTCAGTCCAGCCATGCCCGGCAGGGTGCAGGCGAGGGTGCCGAGCGCCTGCAGCCAGAGTGCCACCACCATCCAGCGCCGTGCGCCGCCGGGGCTCTGCCGACGCAGGCTGACCAGCACTACACCCAACGCTGCCGCCAGGCCGAAGGCCGGCCAGAACAGGTCTGCCTGCCATTGTCCGTGGAAGCGTGCGGCTGCCATCTGCGAGAGGAAGGTGGCTGGGATGATGTAGCCCAAGCCCACCAGTCCGTATGCAACCAGCAAGGCGTAGAAGGCTTTTGGCCGGGCGCGGGCCGGCGTTTCCATCTGCGGCGCTGCCGTCGGTGGGGAGGGCAGCAGTGGCTGGGTCAGCAGGGTCAATACGAGTGCCAGCGCGCCGAAAGCCAGCCAGAGTGCGGCAGAGCCTTGGCCTTGCAGGTTCAGCTCCAGGGCCAGCAGGCCGGTCAGCATGACGCCAAAGGCTGGGCCCGCGAACACCAGGCTGCCCAGGCGCGGCCGATTGGCGTCCGCTGCAATGCGCTGGCTGAGACCGGTGACCACCACCAGCACCCAGGCGCTGGCGACGCCCAGGGCGAAGCGCAGCAGGACGTGAGGCCAGAGGCCTTCCGCCGGCACTGAGACCAGGGTCAGCAGCGCAGTGGCCCAGAGTCCGATCACCAGGCGCAGACGAGCCTGGCGCGGCGACCTGACATTGAAGGCATCCAGTGCGCCGATCAGGTAGCCCAGGTAGTTGGCGGCGGCCACCAGGCCGGCGCCGGTCAGGCTTACCTGGCCTTCGGCAATCAAGTGCGGGAGTTGCGGGGTGAGGGCAAAGCGGCCGACACCCATGGCGACGAGCAGGGCCAGAAAGCAGGCGAATAGTCGGATCAGCGTAGGCATGGGAGTTCTCCGGTGCTGGTCATCGGGATTTCCATGCTAGGGGCTGGATGTGTTCATTAAAAACGAATAAAAATGAATGCATATGTTCTCTTCTATTGAATGGTTAGCCATGGAACTCAGCCAACTCCGCATCTTCCAGGCCGTCGCCGAGGAAGGCTCCATCACCCGCGCCGCCACTCGTATGCATCGGGTCCCGTCCAACCTCTCGACGCGCTTGCGCCAACTCGAGGATGCCCTGGGTGTCGAGCTGTTCCTGCGCGAACGACAGCGCCTGACGTTGTCTCCGGCGGGCAAGGTGCTGTTGGGTTACGCCGAGCGCATGTTCGCCCTGCAGGCGGAAGCCGAGGCGGCGTTGCGTGGCGGTGAGCCGGCTGGGGACTTCGTGATCGGGTCCATGTTCAGCACTGCCGCCATTCACCTTCCACCCATGCTGGTGCGCTACCACCGCACCTGGCCTGCGGTGAACCTGCAGGTGCAGACCGCACCCAGTGGCGAGCTGCTGGAAGGTCTGCTCGGTGGTCGGCTGGATGCCGCCCTGGTAGACGGTCCGGTGGAGTTCGCCGAGCTCGACGGCCTGCCGATGTTCGAAGAGGAGATGGTGCTGATCACCGAAGCCGCCCATGGGCCGGTGAAGTCGGCCCAGGATGTGGCGGGGCTGGAGGTCTACGCCTTCCGCCAGAGCTGCTCCTATCGCCGCCGCCTGGAAGGCTGGTTCGTTGCCTCGCGGGTGCCGATGGCGCCGCCCATGGAAATCGAGTCCTACCACAGCATGCTGGCCTGTGTGATCGCCGGCGGCGGCATTGCCCTGGTACCGCGTTCGATGTTGGAAAGCCTGCCCGGGCGGGACGAGGTGCGGGTTCACCAACTGGACGCGCCGTTCAATCGCACCACCACCTGGCTGATGTGGCGCAAGGGCATGCTCGGCGCCAATCTGCGCGCGTGGATCGACCTGCAGCAGGACGGCCGCCAGGCGCAGTAGGATCGCTGGCCACTGCTCCATCATCGGTGTCATGCACGTCTGCAGGACGACTCCGTAATACCGTTCAGCGGTTTGATTCAGGTCAGTAGGAAATTTCCGAGCGAGCGTATTTTGGATCTTGCCCGGAGCAACTAAGCTCCAGACAAGGGTGGCTCAAGAAGCACGGGCCACCCGACCAAAGTCCCAGGAAAGGGGGTCAAGCATGAAGAAACGACTAGAAGCGTGGATGTGGCAATTGGGTGTCGCGCTGGGTCTGATCGAAGCACCGCGCCTGCAACCCATCCCAATCCGTAGCGAAGAGCAGCGCCGTCTCGCCGGGCAGCGCCGCCTGAGGGAGTAACCGGCTTACTCGTGAGCCCTGAGCCAGTTGTCCGCCAACTCGCGCAGGCGCTCACCCGAGAAGCTCGGGAAATGACCGCCATGCACGGTGCGCACCGGAAGGTCGCGCAGCCGTGCGAGGCTTTTTGCGTAGTCGTCCAGATTTGAGTGGTAGGCGTTATCGATCAGCGGGCCGTCGTAGATGATGTCGCCGCTGAAGAGTGTGCCTGTCTTCGATTCCCACAGGCTGATGCCGCCGGGTGAATGTCCGGGGGTATGCAGCACCTCCAGCACTCGATCCCCCAGGTCCAGCACATCGCCCTCATCGATCAGCCGCGTCGCCGGCGCCGCTTTCACGCGGTATTCGGCGTAGCACAGCGGGCAGTCCGGGTGCGCTTCGAACATCTCATCACCGATGAAATCCGCCGACAGGGTATTGGCCCCGGTGGGCGCAGCCAGTATGTCCGCTTCCGCCGGGTGAACCAGGCGTTCGGGGAACTCGTGGTGGCCGGCGATATGGTCGAAGTGCGTGTGACTGGCCACGGCCAGCAACGGCCGCTGGGTGAGCCAGGGCAACTGTTCGCGCAGGCTGACCAGGCCCGAGCCGGAGTCGATCAGCAGGTCCTTGTCGCGGCCCTGTACGTGCCAGAGGTTGCAGCGGTAGAAGGGTCGCACGAAGGGCTCGCTGATCAGGCTGATGCCGTCGTAGCAGTGCTCAACGTCGAACCACTGGTCGCGGCTGACGATTTTCATGGGGTGCTCCGTGCCTGGTTTGCCTTGGGCTGAATCTGTAGGGGCGAATTCATTCGCCAAGCAGACCGCAGGTCTGCCCTGCAACCGCGAAGGGCAGCTTCGCCGCCCTTGGCGAATGAATTCGCCCCTACAAGGGTAGGTCGCCCTGAGTGGCAATCGAATAAAAAAAGCCCCGGTCGGCAGGGCCGGACCGGGGCGGGAAATGCCGCCTCCGGGGGAAGGCGGCAGTGCATGTCAGGCGAGTTCGCCTGCTGCAGCCGAGCCGCGGGACAGCAGGCTGATGACCACGAAGCTGACCGCGCCTACAGCCAGGCTGTAGTAGATCGGGGTGTTGGCTTCGAGGCCGTCGGTGTACATGAAGACGCAGGCGGTGATGCTGCCCAGGACCATGCTGGCGATGGCGCCGGCGGTGCTGGCGCGCTTCCAGTAGATGGCACCCAGCAGCGGGATGAGCATGCCGCCTACCAGCAGGTTGTACGCCAGGGTCAGGGCGCTGATGACGTCGCTTACCACCAGGGCAATGCCCAGTACCACGACGCCCAGCAGCAGGGTGAAGAGGCGGTTCTTGTGGGCATCGCCTTCGTCGTCGGCGCTGCCACCCAGCAGCGGCCAGAGATCCTGGGCTGCGGTGGTGGAGGCGGCCAGCAGGCCAGCGCTTGCGGTGGACATCAGGGCGGCCAGGGCCGCGGCGACGACCAGGCCACGGATACCGTCCGGCAGGGTGGTGTCGACGATGGTGGCGAAGGCGTTGTTGACGTTTTCCAGGTCAGGCAGAAGCACTTTGGCGGCCATGCCGATCAGGGCGCCGGCCAGGCCGTAGAGCACGCAGTAGACGCCAGCGGCGGTACCGGCGACCTTGGCCACGGTCTCGGTGCGGGCGGTGAACACGCGCTGCCAGATGTCCTGGCCGATAAAGATGCCGAAGAAGTAGATCAGGAAGTAGGTGATGATGGTGTCCCAGCCGATGGCGGTCAGGGAGAAGTAGCTCTCCGGCAGTTTGGCCACCAGGGCGTCCCAGCCACCCGCGTCGCTCATGGTCATCGGCAGCAGGATGAATACCAGGCCCACGGTCATGATCATGAACTGCACGATGTCGGTCAGGGTCAGGGACCACATGCCGCCGATGGTCGAATAGGCGACCACGATGCCGCCGCCGATCAGTACGGACACCCAGAACGGCAGGCCGAACAGGACCTGCATCACGGTGCCGATGGCGATGGTGGAGGTGGCGCCGATCATCAGGGCGTACACCAGCATGATGGCTGCGCTGGCGTGGCGGGCGGTCGGGTTGTAGCGACGCTCCAGCACCTGGGTCACGGTGTAGATCTTCAGCTTGAGCAGCGGCTTGGCCAGGAACAGGCTGATGCCCATGATGCCGAAGCCCAGGCTGGCGCACAGCCAGAAACCGGAAATGCCGTGGACGTAACCCAGGCGAACGGTGCCGATGGTGGCGGCGCCGCCGAGTACGGTGGCAGCCATGGTGCCGAGGTAGAAGCCCGGCCCCAGGTTGCGACCGGCCACCAGGTAGTCTTCACGGGTCTTGGCGCGGCGCATGCCGTACCAGCCCAGTGTGAGCATGGCAGCGACGTATAGGAGTACTACGAATATATCCAAAGCCATTTCAGGTCTCTCTTACTATTGTTGTTGTCGCGGTTCGCAAGTCCGCGACAGGTGTTGCAAGGCGCGCAACGCTTCACACTGCGCCGTTATCAAGCAATCCCGCTTGTATCAGGGGCTGTTGACGATTCGTCCGCGGCGAAATGCCTACAGACCCTACTCCTTGTATTCGGGGCACTCCCGCTCGAGCTTTCTCAGCCAGGCTTCCCAGACCAGCTGGCGTTGCCATTCACTCGCCTGGAACTGCTCGCAGGCGTGCACGCTGAGCTCGTTGGGCATCTCGCGGATGCCCCGCAGGGTGGAGGCGGCGATCTGGATCTCGCACGCCTTGTTCAGGTAGTACATGACGTAGAAGGCGTCGGCGACGCTGGCGCCGACGCTGAGCAGGCCGTGGTGGCGCAGCATCAGAGCGATGTTGTCGCCCAGCGATGCCACCAGCCGCTCGCGCTCACCCAGGTCCAGGGCGATGCCTTCGTAGGTGTGGTAACCCACCCGCTGATGGAACTCGGCGCTGATCTGGTTGAGCTGTGCCAGGCCGTTGTCCGCCGCGGCCACCGCCATCCCCGCCAGGGTATGGGTGTGGATCACGCAGTGGGCATCGGCGCGGGCCATATGCACGGCGCTGTGAATGGTGAAGCCCGCCACGTTGTAGTCGGCGTTGCCTTCCAGCACCCGGCCATGCATGTCGACCACGATCAGGTCGCTGGCGCGAATTTCCTCGAACATCAGCCCGAAGGGGTTGATCAGGAACCGCGGCTCGACGCCCGGCAGGCGCACCGAAAAGTGGGTGTAGAGGGTGTCGTCCCAGCCGAAGAGGGCGGCCAGCCGGTAGGCGGCCGCCAGGTCACGGCGCAGGATGGCTTCGTTCTGTGCGTCCATCAGTGGCGGATCTGCGAAAGGAATGCGCGGGTACGCGGATGCTGGGGGTTGTCGAAGAACTCGCTGGGCGTGGCGGTTTCCACGATCTGGCCGGCGTCCATGAACACCACGCGGTCGGCCACCTTGCGGGCGAAGCCCATTTCGTGGGTTACGCAGAGCATGGTCATGCCGTCCTGGGCCAGCTCGGTCATTACTTCCAGCACTTCGCCGACCATTTCCGGGTCAAGCGCCGAGGTGGGCTCGTCGAACAGCATCACCTTGGGGTTCATGCACAGCGCACGGGCGATGGCCACGCGCTGCTGCTGGCCGCCGGAGAGCTGGCCGGGCTTCTTGTGCGCCTGGGAACCGATGTGCACGCGGTTGAGGTAGCGCAGGGCCAGTTCCTCGGCTTCCTTGCGCGACATGCCACGGACCTTCATCGGCGCCAGCGTGCAGTTTTCGAGCACCGTCATGTGGGGGAACAGGTTGAAGTTCTGGAACACCATGCCCACTTCGCGACGCACGTGGTCGCTGCCGGCCTTGGTGGAAATGTCCTGGTTCTCGACAATGATGGTGCCGCTGTCATGGGGATTGAGGCGGTTGATGCAGCGGATCAGGGTCGACTTGCCGGAGCCCGACGGGCCGCAGATGACGATCTTCTCGCCCTGGCGCACCGACAGGTCGATGCCCTGCAGCACCTGGAAATCCTCATAGCGCTTGCCGACGTTCTGCAGACGAATGATTTCGTTCATGGCGGAGTCCTCAGATACGGCGCATGCGAGCCAGGGTGCGTTGCACCAGGCCGACGGATTTGCTGCTGGCACTGCCCTGGGCGTCCCAGGAGAGGCGTCGTTCGAGTCCGCTTTGCATCCAGGTCAGGGTGTAGACCATGACGAGGTAGTAAACGAGTGCGACGGCGTAGTACTCGGAGAACTGGAAGGTGGTGGAGACCGTCTGCGAGGTCACCGCCATCAGTTCCTGCAGCGAGATGACCGAGGCCAGTGAGGTGATCTTCAGCAGCGTGATGAATTCGTTAGCGGTCGGCGGTACGGCAATGCGCGCGGCCTGCGGCATGATGACGTAACGGAAGGTGTGCCAGCGCGACAGGCCCAGGGCGTGGCCGGCGGCGTACTGGCCCTTGTCCACGGATTTCAGCGCGGCGCGGTTGATCTCCACCTGGTAGGCGGCTTCGTTGAGCGAGAGCGCGATCCAGGCAGCGATGAAGGGGGTGAACCATTCTTCACGGAACACCGGGAAGAACTGCGGCAAGGCGTTCCACACGAACAACAGTTGCAGCAATGTCGGGGCACCGCGAAATACGCTGAGTACGCCGCGCAGCGTGCTGCGCCACACGCTCGCCGGACCGTCCAGGGCCAGGGCGCAGGGAATGGAGATCAGGATGCCCACCGAGTGGGACACCAGGGCCAGCACCAGGGTGATGCAAGCGCCCTGGAAGAAGTGCCAGGACGTCAGGGCGTCCCAGAAGACAGTCACATCGAAGTTCATGTACGTGTCCTGCGTGAATGGAAGCGTGCCGTTGCACCCTCCCCCGCGAGCGGGAGAGGGGCAGGCCGTTGGCCTTGCTTACTGCGCGGCGGTTTCCAGGTTGGCTGGATCGAGCTTCCATTTCTCGGCGATGGACTTGAGGGTGCCGTCGGCTTTCAGGGCCGACACGGCGTCCTCGACGGCTTTCTTGTCTTCCGGGCTCGGACGCATGTAGGCGCCGAAGATGTCTTTTTCGGGGAAGGCGTAGAGGGTCTTGAACTGGCCAGGGGTCTGCAGTTCGCGGTAGGCCAGCTCGGTGTCCTGGGACAGGCCGGCGGCGGCGCGGCCAACCAGTACCTGCTGGGCCACGTCACTGCCTTTCGGATAGGTCTGCAGGGTGGCCGGGGCCTTGCCAGCGGCCTTCAGGTCAGCATTGAGCTTTTCCATGATGGTCACGTAGCGGGTACCGGACTGCACCGCCACCACCTTGCCGGAGAGGTCGTCCAGGCTGTTCAGTGTGAGGTCGCTCTTGCCGCTGCCAAAGACGATGGTGGCGCTGGCGAGGTAGGCCACGGCGTTCAGCTTCTGGGTGCGCTCCGGGGTGATCAGGGTGCCGCTGATGACCGCGTCGCAACGCTTGGCATCCAGGCCCGGGAGCAGGCCGGTGAACTCGGTAACGATGAAACGTGGCTTCACGCCCCAGTGCTTGGCGAGCGCGCGGATCAGGTCCGCGTCGAAGCCGCTGGGTTCGCGGTCACCGGTTTTCTCGAAGAACTCCAGCGGCGGGAAAGTCGGATCGGAACAGACCTGGAAACTTCCCGAACTCACGAACGAGGGCTTGGCGTCGGCGGCCATGGCGCCACCGCTGAGGGTGGCGGCGAACAGACCGGCGAGGGCAAACAGTTTCAGCGGACGATTGCTCATCGTTAACTCCTTCAAGGCGTATTGCAGTGGTTGTTGTTGTAGGCAGTCGCAATAAAGTGGAGCTGTTTCGTTGTTACGCCGCTTCAGGGATACCTGAACGGTCGTTTGGGACATCTTGCCCGCAGGGTCCCAGCGTGGGGCCTTGGGGCCGCAGTTTGTCGCAGGTGCGCAGAGCTGGGCGGGTGTCTTGACTGAGGGCAGCCAAGCAAGCTTGGCCATCGTTTGCCGCGAAGGAGGCCACCCGCGAGCGGGGGGCCTCCAGGAAAAGCGGCCGCTTGGTCATGGCTTCAACGACGCTCTACGCCGGGGAGGATGCAGAGCATTTCGTAGAGCAGGTTGGCGCCCAGCAGCGAAGTGTTGCCGGTGGTGTCGTAGGGCGGGGAGACTTCGACCAGGTCGCCGCCGATGACGTCCAGGCCCTGGCAGCCACGGATGATTTCCATCGCCTGGATGGTGGTCAGGCCGCCGATTTCCGGGGTGCCGGTACCGGGCGCCCAGGCCGGGTCGATGCCGTCGATGTCGAAGGAAAGGTAAACCGGGCCGCCGCCGACTTTCTCGCGGACTTCGGCCATCAGCGGTGCCAGCGACTTGTGCCAGCACTCTTCGGCCTGGACCACGCGGAAGCCCTGCTTGCGGCTCCAGTTGAAGTCTTCGGCGGTATACCCCTGGGCGCGCAGGCCGATCTGCACCACGCGGTCGCAATCCAGCAGGCCTTCTTCCACGGCGCGGCGGAAGGTGGTGCCGTGGGCGATCTTCTCGCCGAACATGTGGTCGTTGACGTCGGCGTGGGCGTCGATGTGCACCAGGCCCACCTTGCCGTGCACCTTGTTGATGGCACGCAGGATCGGCAGGGTGATGGTGTGGTCGCCGCCCAGGGTCAGCGGGACGATGCCGTGGCCGAGGATGCGGTCGTACTCCTGCTCGATGATGCGCACGGCTTCCAGCAGGTTGAAGGTGTTGATGGCCACGTCGCCGATGTCGGCCACGTTCAGCGAATCGAAGGGCGCTGCGCCGGTCGCCATGTTGTACGGACGGATCATCACCGATTCGGCGCGGATTTCGCGGGGGCCGAAGCGGGTGCCGGAACGCAGGGAGGTGCCGATGTCCAGCGGAACGCCTACGAAAGCGGCATCCAGGGCGTCGAGTTCGGCGGGAGTTTGAATGTGGGGCAGGCGCATCATGGTGGCGATGCCGCCGAAACGGGGCATTTCATTGCCGCCCAGGGGCTGATGGAGTTTCTTGTCCACGGGGTGGCCTCACGGTTGTTGTGGTTGTAGGTAGTGGGCGGATTCTGGTGACAGTGCCATCACGGACAAATCGCTGGCTGCAAATAATTACTTCAAGGATTTCTAAACTATCGGGAGCGGGTAAGATGCCGTCCAGCCGGCAAGGGCTTTGCTTCCTGTAGGGGCGAATTCATTCGCCCCTACATCGTTCAACCGCACCTGG
Organism: Pseudomonas sp. OTU5201; assembly: GCF_038440135.1. Lineage (NCBI taxonomy): Bacteria > Pseudomonadati > Pseudomonadota > Gammaproteobacteria > Pseudomonadales > Pseudomonadaceae > Pseudomonas > Pseudomonas sp. OTU5201. Next base: position 131,831 of record NZ_JASATC010000011.1, read on the forward strand.
AACCGTGAGTACTCCCATGCCCACCGCAATGCCCGATCTGAAACTCCTGCGCATCTTCGCCAGCGTGGTCCGCAATCAGGGCTTCGCCGCCGCGCAGCAGGAACTGAACCTCTCCACCTCGGCCATCAGCACCTACATGAGCCAGCTGGAAGGGCAGGTCGGCCTGACGCTCTGCCACCGGGGGCGTGGTGGGTTCAGCCTGACCAGCAAAGGCGAGCTGTACTACCAGGAAACCCTGCGTCTGTTGGGCGAGCTGGAAAGCTTCGAGCGCTACTCCGCGTCCCTCAAGGGCGAGCTGCGCGGCACGCTGAACCTCGGCGTGCTCGACTCCACGGTGAGTGATCCCGCTTTGCCGCTGGCCGAAGTGATCGGCGCCTACAGCCAGGAGCACGCAGCGGTGCACCTGCACCTCTCGGTGATGAGCCCTTACGATCTGCAACTCGGTGTGCTCGACAACCGCCTGGACCTGGCCATCGGCGCGTTCTCCACGCGGATGAACGGCCTGGTCTACCAGCCGCTTTACCGCGAACAGCACTGGCTCTATTGCAGTGAGCGCCACCCGCTGTACAACGAGCGGCGCATTCCCGGCGAGCTCATCACCCAACAGCGCATGGTGGGGCGTGGCTACTGGAGCCAGGCAGAACTGGCGCGCCACGGTTTCAAGCACAGCGCGGCGACCGTGGAATCCATGGAAGCGCAACTGATCCTGGTGCTGTCTGGTGCCTACATCGGCTACCTGCCCGAGCACTATGCCCAACCCTGGGTCGAGCAGAATCGCCTGCGGGTCTTGCTGCCGGCCACCTTCGGCTACCAGGCGCCATTCTCCATGATCCTTCGCCGGGGGCGGGCCAAGGAGCCGCTGATCCTCACCTTCCGTGACCTGCTGCGGGCCCAACTGAACCTGCGCTGACGCTCTCAGAATTCTTGGGATGTGCATCGCGTTTGGCGGCTTCCCCCGCGAGTTCCTTGTAGGGGCGAATTCGTTCGCCAAGGGTGGCGTAGCCGCCCCAGCGTGTCGCCCGGACACCCTGTGGCAGAATGCGCCTCTCAGGAGACCCTTCATGCCCCGCCCGATCTGCCCGCGCTGCCAGCGCCCCGAAACCCATTGCCTCTGCCCGCTGATTCCGCATCTGGCCAGCCGCACCCGCGTGCTGCTCTTGCAGCATCCCAGCGAGGTGAGCCACGCCCTGAACACCGCGCGCCTGGCTGCCCTGGGGTTGGCGAATGCGGAGTTGCGCGTGGGCGAGCGCTTCACCGATCTGGCCGAGACACTCGCCGATTCCCGGTTTCGCGCCTGCCTATTGTTCCCCGGCGAAGACGCCCGTCCTGTGGCGGAGGTGGCAGGTGACGATCCGCGGCCGCTTCTGCTGGTGGTGCCCGACGGCACCTGGCGCAAGGCGCGCAAGTTGCTCTACCTGAACCCCGAACTCGAAGCACTGCCGCGAATCACGCTGCCGGCTGGCCTGACCTCCCGCTACCGCCTGCGCAAGGCGCCCATGGCGGGTGCCTTGTCCACCCTCGAAGCCATCGTCGCCGCTCTCGACATCCTCGAGGCGCCGAATCGTTTCGATGAACTGCTGCGGCCCTTCGAGGCGTTGATCCAGGGGCAGATCGAGGCGATGGGGGAGGAGACTTTCAGGAAGAATCACGGGGATGGTTGAATAAAATCCGAAAGGACGCACAAGCAACCTCCCTCTCCCTTTGGGAGAGGGTTGGGGGTGAGGGCTAGTGGGAAATGCAGGGCGTCGAAGGGGCAGGACTTCGTCCTGCCTGGCGATTGACATCGCCCCCACAGTGCCCGGGGGACTGAATCGCCTTACCGCTCGCGCATCGCTTCCTGCCGGGCTTTCAGCACCGGCTTGAGCAGGTAGTCCAGCACGGTCTTCTGGCCGGTGATGATGTCCACCGTGGCGACCATGCCGGGGATGATCAGCAATGGGTGGTCGTCCTTGCCCAGGTGGTTTTTCTCGGTACGCACCTGGATCAGGTAGTAGCTCTTGCCTTCTTCATCCTGGATGGTGTCGGCGCTGATCAGCTCCAGTCCGGCCTTGAGGCCGCCGTAGATGGTGTAGTCATAGGCCGTGAACTTGACCATGGCTTTCTGGCCGGGGTGCAGGAAGGCCACGTCTTGCGGGCGGATGCGCGCTTCGATCAGCAGGCTGTCTTCCAGCGGCACCACTTCCACCAGGTCGCTGCCGGGCTGCACCACGCCGCCGATGGTGTTCACCTTGAGCTGCTTGATCACCCCGCGTACCGGAGACACCACGGTGGTGCGGCTGACGCGGTCGTCGATGGCCTTGCCGGTCGAGGTTATTTTCGACAGCTCGGTGCGCACCTCGTTGAGCTCCTTGAAGGCGTCGGAGCGAAAGGCCAGCTGGCTTTCCTCCATCTTCCGCTCGATCTCGGACATGGCCGATTCGGCGCGAGGGATGGCCAGGTTGGTCGCCTCCAGTTCGCCACGGGTTTCCACGGCGCTTCGCTGCAGGCGGAGGATCTCCACCTGAGAGATGGCGCCGGCCTTCACCAGGGGCTGGGACATGTTCAGCTCCTGCTGGATCAGCCCCAGGCTGGAGCGGTACTGCCCGCTCTTGGAACGAAACTCGGCCAGTTCTTGCTTCTTCTGCCTCAGCTGTTCGTTGAGAATGCGCTGCTCGCTTTCTAGGCGCTGGGCGCGAGCCCGGTACAGCGATGTTTCGTCCTCGGCCAGTTGCGGCGCCTCACGGATGATCTCTTCGGGCAGGGCCAGTTCGCGGCCCTCGGCTTCGGCTGAAAGGCGTTCGACGCGGGCCGTCAGGGCCAGCCTGTCAGCCTCGCTTTCGCCCTTGTTGGAGAGGAAGCGGGTGTCATCCAGACGCAGCAGCACGGCGCCCTTTTCCACCACCTGGCCCTCGCGCACGAGGATTTCCGAGACGATGCCGCCTTCCAGGTTCTGGATCACCTGCACCTTGCTGGAGGGGATCGCCTTGCCTTCACCGGTGGTCACTTCCTCCAGCACTGCGAAGTGCGCCCAGATCAGCGCCACTAGCAGCAGGGTACAAGCCACCCAGACCGTGATGCGGGTGGCCCGTGGCGAGTCTTCCAGCATGACGCCGGCCACTTCCGGCATGAACGCGGTATCGGCGCGGTTGCGGCGACCGAAGTAGGGGGTGGGATTCTCTGCGCTGGCCATGGCGTGTCTCCTCAGGCATTGCCCTGGCCGATGCGGCCTTTGCGCAGGGCGTCGATGACGGTGTCCTTGGGCCCGTCGGCGACCACCTGGGCGTTGTCCAGTACCACCAGGCGATCGACAAGCGCCAGCATCGAGCTGCGATGGGTAATGAGGATCAATGTCTTGCCCGCCGACCAGGTCGCCAGGCGCTGCCGCAGTTGTTCTTCGCTGCTGTTGTCCATGGCGCTGGTGGGTTCGTCGAGCACCAGCAGTGGCGGGTCGAGCAGCAATGCGCGGGCCAGCAGCACGGCCTGGCGCTGGCCGCTGGAAAGCAGTTGGCCGCGCTCGCCCACCGGCCGGTCATAACCTTGCGGGTGTTGGCGGGCGAGGTCGCCGACACCGGTCATTTCCGCGACTTCGAGCATGCGCTCATCGCTGACGTAGCGTGCGCCCAGGGTCAGGTTGTCGCGCAGGCTGCCGGCCAGCAACGGCAGGTCGTGACTGACGTAGCCGATCTGCTGGCGCAGGTCGCCGATGTCGGTCTGCCGGAGGTCGATGCCATCCAGCAGCAGTTGGCCTTCGTCTGGCGCGTAGAAACCGAGAATCAGGCGCGCCAGGGTACTCTTGCCCGAGCCGCTGCGGCCGATGATGCCGACGCGTTCTCCGGCGGCCAGGTGCAGGCTGACCTTGTTGAGCGCCGGGGTGGTCTGCCCCGGATAGCGGAACTCCACCTGACAAACGTCCAGGTTGCCCTTGAACACCTGGTGTTCCAGCGGCTGCTGGATGGCCTCGCGCTCCTGGGGCAGGGTCATCAGGGCGTCGGTGGATTTCATGGTCAGACGCGCCTGCTGGTAGCGGGTTATCAACCCGGCGATCTGCCCGAGTGGCGAGAGCACACGGCTGTTGAGCATGTAGCAGGCCACCAGTGCACCGACGCTGAGGTTGCCGGCGATGATGCTGTAGACCCCGGCAACGATCACTGCGAGGCCGGCGAACTGCTGCATGAACAGGGTGCCATTGGTGGCCAGGGCAGAGAGGAAGCGGGCATGGCTGTCGAGCCGGGTGAGGGCGCCGTGGGTGTGTTCCCAGCGATGTTGGCGCTCGCTTTCGGCGCCGCAGGCCTTGAGGGTTTCCAGGCCCGAGAGGGTTTCGATCAGCAGCGCCTGGCGTTCTGCGCCCAGGGTCAGGCTGCGCTGCACCGTATCGCGCAGGCGCGTCTGGATGATCCAGGCGAAGAGCGCGGTGAGCGGGAAGGCGAGGAGTGGAATCACCACGAGCGGACCGCCGAGCAGGCCGATCACCAACAACATCAGCACCGAGAAGGGCAGGTCGATCAGGCTGGTGAGGGTCACCGCAGTGAGAAATTCCCGCAGGCCCTGAAAGTCGTGGATGCTCTGGGCAAAGCCCCCGATGGTGGCCGGCCGCGCCTTGATCGACATGCCGATGATGCGTTCGAACAGCGTCGCCGAAAGCACCACGTCGGTCTTCTTGCCGGCGTTGTCCAGGAGGTTGGCGCGCAGTACCCGCAGCAGCAGGTCGAAGCCAGTGCCAATGATAAGGCCGATGGTCAGTACCCAGAGCGTCGAGGTGGCCTGGTTGGGGACTACGCGGTCGTAGGTCTGCATCACGAACAGCGGCACCAGCATGCCCAGCAGGTTGATCAGCAGACTTGCCAGCATGGCATCGGCATAGAGCCAGCGGGATAGCCGCAAGGTGTCGCGGAACCAGGAGGTTACCCGTGGCACGAGCGGCGCGTGGGCATCCTCCAGTTCATGGCGCGGGCGAGCGAACAGGGCCTGGCCGCTGTACTCCAGAGCCAGTATGTCGCGGGGCACCCATTGCTCGCCGCCGTCGGCTTCGCAGGGCAGGATCAGCGCGCGGCCCTTGTCATCGAACTGGGTCAGTACCGCGCTGCGGCCGCCCTTGAGCAGCAGCAGCAGCGGCAGGTTGAGTGGCGAGATAGCGTCCAGTTCGCGGCGCAGCAGACGCCCCTGCAAACCGGCTCGCGCCGCCGCGCGAGGCAGCAGTTCCGCGGACAGGCGCTGGCCCGGCAACGGCAGACCGCTGCTCAGGCTGGCTCGGCTAGCGGCACGACCATGCAGCCGGCACAGGATCAGCAGGCCGTCGAGCAACGGGTCATCATGGCCCTGTCGCGGATCTCTGGGACTGTCAGTCCGTTCCATGGTGGTCATGGTCCTGGACTCCCATACGGGTTCACTTCATATCCGGCAACTGGGCTTCGCTCTTCACCTCGGTGAGGGCGACGGCTTCAGCCGGGACTACGACTTTCTGGCGGCGCAGCAGGTCACCCATGGCCGAAATCACCCGGTACATGGAGAACTCTTCGGTGTAGCGCACCTCCACATAGCGGCGGTTGGCGGTGAAGAGCTCGTTCTCGCTGTCCAGCAGGTCCAGCAGGGTGCGCTGGCCGAGGCCGAACTGCTGCTGGTAAGCCTCGCGGACGCGGGCCGTGTAGTCGGCGTAGGCGCGTGCCTCGGGGGTCTGCTTGCGGGCGTTTTCCATGGCGTTCCAGGCCAGGGCAAGGTTTTCGTTCAGCACCCGCAGTGCGTTGTTGCGGATGTCCATGGACTGGTTGATTTGGTGGGCAGCGGCTTGCAGCCGGGCCTTGTCGCGCATGCCGTTGAACAGGTTGTAGTTCATCACCACGCCGGCCCGCCAGGTGTTGTAGTGACCCTCGTCGCCTTGCACGTTGTCGTCAGCTGTGGTGGCCAGCTCGGCGTCCAGGCGCGGGTAGAAGGGCGCCTTGGCGGATTCGTACTGGCTCTCGGCGGCCTGCACATCGGACTGGGCCGATTTCAGCAGGGGGTTGGTTTCCATCACGCCCTGGCGCGCGGCCACGAGGTCGGCAGGCATCTCACCCTTGATGGTGGCCGGTGTCACCAGTTCGTCGGCCGGCACGCCTACGGCGCTGTAGAAACTGGCCTCGGCGTCGGCCAGGTTCACTTCCTCGGTGTAAAGGTTGTTCTTGGCCAGTGCCAGGCGCGCTTCGGCCTGGTCGAAGTCGGCGGTGCTGCCCACACCGCGCTCGCTGCGCAGACCGATCTGGTCGTGGATACGCTCGTGGGCCATCAGGTTGTTCTTGGCCAGTGCCACCATCTCACGACGCTTGAGCACGTCCAGGTACACCTCGACGGTGCGCAGCGCCAGGCTTTCGGCGGTACCCAGGGTGAAGTAGGCGCGTGAATTGACCACGGCCTTGGTGCGATCCACCTCGTTGGGTGTGTTGAAACCATCGAACAACATTTGCCGCAGACGCAGTTCGGCATCACGGAAATTCAGGGTTTCCTTGTTGTGATCGCCGAGCGCTCGTGTGGAGGGGCTGTCGCTCTGCTCCCGGCCTACACCGGTTATCAGGTCGACGGTCGGCAAGTACCCACCTTTGGCGACTTTCGCTTCTTCGTCGGCAACCAGTCGATCCTGCGCGCTGGCGAGGAGCTCGGGGTGCTTGTCCAAAGTGCTCTGGATTGCGTCCGCGAGCGTCATGGCCTGGATTTGCGTGGCAGTCATGGCAAGCAGGATGCTGGACCACAGGGGGGTGAAAGTGCGCATTTTTTGTCGTTCTCCATGTTGGATTCTTGCTTCCTGGTGCCGAAAATTTGGCGAAAATCCATGGCAAACCGTTTCAGGCTTGTAACATCAGAGCTAAGAACAACTTTCGAAGGGGCTAAGAAGAATTTTTCACATGGTTTATCAGGAAAAATTCTTATGCACTCGTCGGAAATCCAAGACATCTTTTTGCCAGCAGATCGCATGTTTTGGGGCTTTCAGGCCCCACTTGCGGGTGCCAAATGTGGTCAAGCACATATCAAGAAACTCAGGGCGGGGTAAATCCGACGGAGAAGGGCGACGTCGGACTGCGTGACGTTTTATTGACATTGCGTGGTTTTGTGCGGGTTTGAGCCTCTTCTCTCTGACGCTTCTTCATTGGACCGATGTCTGGTTTGACGTGCTGTGACTCTCATTGACTAGTGTCGGCGCTGCCCGTCTGGCAGCACGCGGTGCGGGAGGAAGGAGTCATGGCTGGATCAATCGGGGTCGTTCGGCAGGTCGTAGGTGAAGTCTTCGCAGTGGCAGCGGATGGTTCGCGTCGCTTGCTCACCGAAGGCGATCGGGTATTCGCTGGCGAGCAACTGGTCACGGGCGCCCAGGGCGCGGTGGCAGTGGCCTTGGCCAACGGCCAGGAACTGGTGCTCGGCCGCGAGAGCAGCATGGCACTGAACAACAGCTTGCTGGCCGGCACCCCAGATGCCACCCAACCCGCCGCCGCCGATTCCGCCGCCACACCCAGCGAGCAGGACCTCACCGACGTCGAGAAGCTGCAGGCCGCCATCGAGGCGGGCGTTGACCCGACCCAGGCCGCCGAAGCAACGGCGGCAGGGCCGGGCTCGGGTAGCGGTGGTTCCGGTAACGCCGGTGGCGGTCACTCCTTCGTGCTGCTGGGAGAGACCGCAGGCAGGGTCGATCCCAATATCGGCTTCCCTACTGGCCCGATCGGCTCCGTTCCAGAGTTTCCTAATCCCGATGTCGCCATCGCGGCAGAGGAGCCGGAGGTCGTCGTACCTCCGGTCAACGGTGTGCCGGTCGCCGCAGATGATGCCCAGACTGTCGAAGAGGGCCGCGAAGGCGTGCAGGGCAATGTGTTGGATAACGATGACGTCGGCCCCGATCTGCCCACGCAGTTCCTTTCCTGGCAAGCCCCCGGCGCATCCAGCGGTCCGAACGGCAGCCTGCTGGTGAGCACCCCGTATGGTGTGGTGACCCTGAACCCCGACGGCAGCTACAACTTTGAGCTGGCCAACGGTACGCCGGCAGTCGAAGGGCTGGGCGAAGGGGAAACCGTCAATATCGACTTCGGCTACAGCATCCAGGACGGCAATGGCGACCAGAGCTCCGCAAATCTGACCATTACCATCGTCGGCCAAAATGACGTTCCAACTGTGGAAGTCAATTTCCCCAATGCCGAGGGCGGTGTCGTCCGGGTGTTCGAGCGTGGCCTGCCTGGCGGCTCCAGCGAAGGCGATGGCAGCAATGTGGTGCATGGAACCTTCACGATTCGGGACCCCGACGGCCTGGATAAATTGAAGAGCCTGGGCGTTGGTGGCCTGGACCTGCAGATCGACCCGGAGCACCCGCTTGCGAGCCTGATCGGCGGGGGGTTCGAAGCGGCTTTTGGCACGGTTCGGATCACAGGATTCGACGCTTCCACCGGCACCTTCAGTTTTAGTTACACGCTGACCAGGCCCATTACCGACCTCGCCGCAGGCGAGGAGAGAGATGGATTCCTCATCAGTTTGAGCGACGGTCTGGGTCTCCCGATTTTGACCAATGTCAGCATCGAGATCGTCGACGATG